>NZ_JBIEKD010000010.1:0-130875 GCF_043496955.1 Thalassobacillus sp. B23F22_16
GTGGAGTCCGGTGTTATCCGGTATTAGCCCCGGTTTCCCGGGGTTATCCCAGTCTTACAGGCAGGTTGCCCACGTGTTACTCACCCGTCCGCCGCTCGTTCCACAAGCGTCACCCCCGAAGGGGATCGGCTTGCTTCCCGCGCTCGACTTGCATGTATTAGGCACGCCGCCAGCGTTCGTCCTGAGCCAGGATCAAACTCTCCATAAAAGTTAGTTTGAATAGCTCATGTTTGCACTGCTAAAGTGCGTTGTTCATTTCCTCATAAAATGAAGAAATTATATTGACGTACTGGTTGGTTCGTTCAGTTTTCAAAGATCAAAATTGTGCTCCTGTCTTTATCGACAGTAATAGAATTTTAGCATAATATCAAAGAAAATGTCAATAGTGAAAATGATATTTTCTTAGAATGCTTGTTTCGTTAATCGCCTGCTCAAGAAGCGACAAAATCTATAATACACACTTTTAAATTGATTGTCAACAAAATATTTAAGATTTATTGTTTTGCTATGTAAATAAAAGAGCTATCCCGCCATCATGCGAAATAACTCTTTTGTATTATTAAGCAGCAGTTACATAATAAATGTTTTTCTTCCTTTTTTTTCGGAAAAGATTTGCTGCAATTCTAGCTCCTCGAATATCATCACTTACCACCAGCACTTCTTTTTGACAATCGAATTGTTCCTTGAGTGCCCGTGGCAGATAACTAAGCGGAATATTTTCAGCTCCAGGAAAAGGAGATCGATGAGCAGAAATATAATCACGGATATCTATTACGCAAAAACGTTCATCGAGAACAATTTGCTGATCGATTTCTTTCAGTTTCCATCTTGGAATTGCAAATCGTGTAACAGCGAGTATCCCTAAACTGGCTGTTATCGCAAACAATAACTCCACTTTTCATAACCCCTTCTATTTATTTAGGTTGAGTTTCGCCGTCCCAGTTCATCATTCCGCCTTCTAAGTTACGTACTTTGAATCCTTGCTGATCCAAGTATTGGGCAGCATTCATGCTACGGCCGCCAGAACGGCAAACCATGATATACTCTTGATCTTTATCCAAATCTTTTGCTGCTTCTGGAATCTCTCCTAATGGAATGTGTTTCGCTTGAGGAATCATTCCTTGAGCAACCTCATCATCTTCACGTACATCAATGATTTTTACATCTTTATTTTCTTTCAACATATTTTGAACTTCTTCAGGTTTATATTCATGAATAGCCATTTGACATTCCTCCTTAAAAACTGTAACCTTCACTAATTTTAAGCAAATTTATCATATTGTCAAGGGATAGGTGCCGGGGTATGAAAAGTTTGTACAGTTATACTATATCTCATTTGTATCAAACTTAAACAAAGAAAGCCGAGGCAGCCTTTTCAGACTGCTCCGCTTTCTATCAGTTCGCAACTATATTGACAAGTTTTCCAGGGATAGCAATTACTTTTCGTACCGTCTTTCCTTCCAGCCATTCCTGAATTTTTTCATGCTCGATTGCTTCTTTTTCAAGGTCTTCTTTTGAAGCATCTTTGGAAACTGTCATCTTAGCACGGACTTTACCCATTACTTGAATGACAATTTCCACTTCATCTTCCACTAATTTCGATTCATCGAAGGCAGGCCATGACTGATAAGCAATCGAATCTTGGTTCCCTAGTTTTTCCCATAATTCTTCTGCAAGGTGTGGAGCTACTGGAGAGAGGAGTTTTACAAACCCTTCCATATATTCTTTAGGTAAAACTTCTGCTTTATACCCTTCGTTCACGAACACCATCATTTGAGAAATTCCTGTATTGAATCGTAGTTCTTCAAAGTTTTCTGTTACTTTCTTGACCGTTTCGTGATAAACCTTCTCTAATGTTTGATCATCATTACTTTGTTGAACTTTATCCGACAGTTCTTCTCCTTCTGTTACAATCAATCGGTATACGCGGTCCAGGAAGCGCCGTGCCCCATCCAGGCCATTCGTCGACCATGCAACCGAAGCATCCAGCGGTCCCATGAACATTTCATACAGACGGAGTGTATCAGCACCATGAGAATCGACGATATCATCAGGGTTGACGACATTTCCTTTCGACTTACTCATTTTTTCATTATTCTCCCCAAGAATCATCCCCTGGTTGAATAATTTCTGGAATGGTTCCTTAGTTGGAACAACACCAGCATCATATAAAACTTTATGCCAGAAACGAGCATACAAAAGATGCAATACCGCATGCTCTGCGCCACCAATATAAATATCAACCGGAAGCCACTTTTTCAACTTGTCATAGTCGGCAAGCTTCTCGTCATTATCAGGATCAATATAGCGAAGATAATACCAGCAGCTGCCGGCCCACTGCGGCATCGTGTTAGTTTCCCGACGTCCTTTCATTCCCGTTTCCGGATCGGTGACGTGTACCCAGTCATCAATGTTGGCCAATGGAGACTCACCCGTTCCGGATGGCTTGATTTCGGTCGTTTTTGGCAGGACAAGTGGCAGCTCTTCTTCTGCTACTGGCGACATAGAACCGTCCTCCCAATGAATCATCGGAATTGGTTCACCCCAGTATCGCTGACGGCTGAACAGCCAGTCACGAAGACGATACGTTGTTTTCTTCTCGCCTTTTCCGTTCTCTACAAGCCAATCGATAGATTTCTGGATTGCTTCTTCTTTATCCAGGCCATTTAATATACCAGAGTTGATGTGTTTCCCATCCCCCGTGTAAGCTTCCTGCTCGATATCTCCGCCTTCCACTACAGCAATAATCGGCAAGTCATATTTTTTGGCGAATTCGTAATCACGTTCATCATGGGCCGGAACAGCCATGATTGCACCACTGCCATAGGTCATAAGCACATAATCTGCTACCCAGATCGGTAATTTATTGCCATTAATCGGGTTGATGGCATAAGTTCCCGTAAATACTCCTGTTTTATCTTTAGCGAGATCGGTCCGCTCCAGGTCACTTTTCGCTTTTGCTGTTTGAAGGTATTGTTCAACTTCAGACTTTTGCTCCTCTGTTACAATTTTTTCAACCAATGGATGCTCTGGAGCCAACACCGCGTAAGTAGCACCATAAAGGGTATCTGGACGGGTAGTGAAAACATCGAAGCTTTCGTCAAAGCCGTCAATATCGAAAACTACTTCCGCTCCTTCTGATTTACCGATCCAATTACGCTGCATATCTTTAATGCTTTCCGGCCAATCCAGTTCTTCCAAGTCTTCCAGCAGACGATCAGCATACTCGGTAATTTTCAACATCCATTGCTTCATCGGGCGTCTTTCTACCGGATGGTCGCCACGTTCGCTCTTCCCATCGATTACTTCTTCATTTGCTAATACCGTACCAAGGGCCGGACACCAGTTGACAGGCACTTCATCAACATAAGCGAGCCCTTTTTCGTAAAGCTTAAGGAAAATCCATTGCGTCCATTTGTAATAGTTCGGATCTGTCGTATTGACTTCGCGATCCCAGTCATAAGAAAAACCCAAGGATTTTATTTGACGACGGAAGTTATCGATATTCTGTTTTGTAAATTCCGCCGGGTCATTTCCCGTATCAAGCGCATATTGTTCCGCAGGAAGACCGAATGCATCCCAGCCGATCGGGTGAAGTACTTCATAGCCTTGCATTCTTTTCATCCGCGAAACAATATCAGTCGCTGTATAACCTTCCGGATGACCTACGTGGAGACCGGCCCCTGAGGGATATGGAAACATGTCCAGTGCATAGAATTTCTCCTTATCAGAAGAAGCATCTGTCTGGAACGTTTTATTGCTATACCAATAATCTTGCCATTTCTGCTCAATCTTTTTGTGCTTAAAAGCCATCGCTTTTCCTCCATTCTTATTTGGTTCTCAGAGATGGTGATTTTCTTATATCAACATCAACGTTGAAATATTAGAAAAAACCGGCTTGTCGCCAAACACTTATGGCGAAAGCATCCGTAATTTCTTATAGTTTAAACCTTTAACAAAGTTATACTTTTTTAAAGTATAAAAAAGCCCCTCATCCCAACACTGGGACGAGAAGCTTACATTCCCGCGGTACCACCCAAATTGACGTCTTATACGTCCTCTTCAGCATCGGTAACGGCGATGGGCCGATAGAAGCTACTCTGATTCACTTCTATAACATCCGAGGCGAGTTCATCAGTTACAAGGCCAGCTTCCACCCGCCGCTGACTCTCTGAATTTCTTGCAGTCTGATTACTATTCCTCTTCTACGTCTTTATGAATATATCTATCCGTATCTTAATGAAACGTGAGGGCTTTGTCAAGCAATGGTAAGTGCTTTCACGTCGCAATGTCTCTTTTAGTAAACGATAGATGACTGATGGTAAGAAAAATCACCAGATAAATGATCAATACAACAATAGAGAATTGCGGTGTAATCCCCTCAACCAATGTTCTTGGCTGCAAATATTGCGTCAAGTCTGCATGGGTGAAAAGATAATATTTCATAATGGTATATTCCTGGAGTAAGAACACCATTTGCTGACCGGTAAACATAAGAAAAATGGACAAGCCGATAGCCAGGGCATTGGAGCGGGATAACGTTCCAACCATGAAAGCAAATGAGGTCATGATGAACAAATTAACAAATGACAAGCCATAAAGTTTCAAAGACTCCACCCAGATGGATTGCTTTATAACCTCCCCATTCTCAACAGTCAATAAAACTCCTTCTCCCGTATCAAAGAAAATCCATCCACTTATTATTGAGGTGACGTAAGCAATGATCGCGATGGTAAAAGAAAATAAGAGAACAGCTCCATACTTAGCCCATAAAATCTTCCCTCTTTTTACTGGACGGATCGTCAATAACTTAATCGTTCCCCATGTGAACTCTGAAGCGACTATTCCAGACGCAATGATGACTGTAAACAATGTGGCAAATGCTAAGTTACTTTTAGAATCCACGAGAAATTGTCCAAAGCTTCCCCGTTCCAGTGGAGGGATGTTTTCTTCCAGTCGATGTTCAGAAATCACTTGCTGTTCTTCATAATAAGTTAGTTCCTTATCTGTAGCTTCTGGATTAGCAGCTTGTTGTTCGTACATCATTAACTGCTGCTGTACCTCTTCCTTCCAAGGGACATTTTCCTGCTGACTATTCCCCCAGCTGTTCACAAAAGCGAATAATAAGACCGAGCCAACCAAAATCGCAATTAAAATTATAGTGCTGTTTCGCCTAAAAATCTTCATCCATTCATTTTGCAGGAGGCGGATCATTTCAGCCAATCTGCTCACCTCCAGTCATTTCCAAAAATTCATCTTCCAATGTTTTTCGTAACTTAGTTATTTCATAAACAGCTATCCCATTTTCCACAAAGATACGGTTAAGTTCTGCTGCCTGCTCCTTATTAATGGTCAGTTGCAAATAACCCTTTTTCTCTTCCGCCTTTTTTATCTCCTGATGATCTTCTATCAGTTTCAATGCCTTTGCAGGATGAGAAACTTCAAATAGAAACGTATTATTTTGGTTCTGGTCATTATCTTCTACCGAACGGATGGTAATTAATTTGCCCTCCTGGATGACAGCAATGCGATCACACATTAGCTCGATTTCTGAAAGCAAATGACTGGAGACTAATACCGACACACCATCCTCAGCTGCAATTTTCCGTAAATACATTCGGAACTCCCGTATACCGGCAGGGTCTAATCCATTTGTCGGTTCATCTAAAATCAAAAATTTCGGCTTATGCAGGATAGCCTGCGCTAACCCCAATCGCTGCCGCATACCTAAGGAATAGGTCTGGACTTTATCATGGATCCTTTTTTCCAAACCAACCTGTTTTACGACCCCTTTGATACGCTGCTTTGTTATATTTCCTTGCAGACGGGCGAAATGAATTAAATTTTGGTAACCCGACAAAAACTTATACATTTCGGGATTTTCCACAATCGCTCCCACTTGTGAAATACTTTTCGTATAATCTTGACTTAACCGATGACCGTCTATCATCACTTCTCCAGATGTAGGCTTTATCAAGCCGACCATCATCCGGATTGTGGTTGTTTTACCGGCACCATTAGGGCCAAGAAACCCGGTAACCTGACCAGGATACAAATCAAGACTCAAGTTATCGATGATCGTTTTTCTCCCCATTTTTTTCGTTAAGTGTTTCAGCTGGACTACTGGCTGCTGACTCATGTTAACTTCTCTCCTTCATATAACCCCTTCATCCAATCCACGAGATTCATTTGGTATTTGTGGCGAATTTCATCAATTTTTCCTTGAGCTAGAACTGTTCCTTCTTTTATTACCACTACTTCATCTAGCAGGGCCTCGATTTCATTTATTTCATGTGTAGTAATGATAAGCGTTTGCCGGTCCAAATCAAGGAACTGAATCACACCTTGGACTATGGAACTTCTGACCATCGGGTCCAGGCCGGAAAATGGTTCATCTAAAAGGATATATGGTGCATTCCTTGCCAATGTGACCGCCATTTTCACCCGGCCTCTGTTACCTTTTGACAAGTGTTTTATTTTCTCGTCACCGTCTACCTTCATAAAAGAAAGGATATCTATCGCCTTTTGTCTGTCAAAGTCTGAAAACTGACTTTCATAGTAGTCGATCAGCTGTGATGCATTAAAAAAGGGATAGAATTGATCAATATCCGACATATAGGCAACCGTTGCACATACCTTTCGATCAGCAAGTTTTTCACCAACACGTACTTCCCCTTTCGTCGGCTTCAGTAATCCGGCTATCAGTTTGAACATCGTTGATTTACCACTGCCATTTTCTCCGATGACGCCTATAATTTTTCCCTTTGAAAAGTGAGCATCCATGTTATTCACAGCACTTTTCCATAAAAACTTTTTCGATACGTTATTCAGTGTAATCATTTTTTTCCTCTCTTTCCCCTTGGTAATGAACAAGACCATCCACCATTTCATCAAGCGTGAATCCAAGTTCGCTCATATCTTGAACAAATGCTTCGATGTATAACTGCTTCATTTCCGTCCGCAATTTCTGAAGCCGGTCGAGATTTTCTGTAACAAAAGTTCCTTGCCCCCGTTTTGTTTCCACGATCCCCAGCTGCTCCATTTCCCGGTAGACACGTTGCATCGTATTGGCATTTACCCCGGTTTCTACTGCAAACTCCCTGACAGAAGGCAGTTTGTCTCCAGCATTACGATCTCCACGAATGATTTCACTTGAGACTTTATCGATGAGCTGCTGATATATCGGCTTATCCGGCTTGAAATCCATTACCATGGCTTACACCTCTACCTTTCGATCCAATACCACAACACTTACCATATATAGCAGGCCGACTGCCAGCGCCCATGCTGCCACTTCACCTAATACAATAGGAAATCCTCCTGTTACGCCTCCATGAACGGTCATTCCAAAGACATTCAAAAAGTCGCCTGTCAAACCATCTATGTTTATTTGAACGGTACCCCACCCGGCTATTTGTTCATATAAAGAAGAGGCACGTATCCAGGATGTAACGGCCATTAGCAAAATGAATAATAGGATAGAAATGAAAATACTAAGACCTCCGAGATATGTTTTCAACACCTGATGGAGTACCCATAAAAACAATAGAAATACCGCCAATAATATTGCCTGGCCTAATATAAAAATGCTTGCGATGAAGACAACCAAAGCCGTTTCTCCAACTGACAATATGATCCAATCTCCTGCAGTGACTATTGTTATCAAGCCAAACAGTGTCATGGAGACAATCATAAAGGAGAGGGATTGAAGAAACTTTACGCCGACCAGCATAAATGCCGACTGGGGATTATGGAGAAATAACTCCAGCTGATCCGCCTCCCGATTCAAGCTGAACATAACTAAAGCTGCCAATATAAACATATGAAGGATCAGCACCATCGCTGTTAACATGAACAGCTGAACCTCTTCCATCGTGCCAGAAACCCCGACCGCGAATCCTAAACCTGCCAATAATAACACCAAATAGTAAATTTTCATTAATGCCCATTCTTTTTTCCATAGTCCTATAAAAGCTTTTCTTTTCATATATGCCACCCTTTTGTATTAGTGTACTAGTTAGATAGTACACTAATACAAAAGAAGAAGCAATAAATTTTTTATCCATAAAAAAAACGGCCATAGCGGCCGTTCTTAACTTACCGATGCTCCAGGTCATTTTCATCCAATATCATATCATTCAAACATTGACTTACTTGGAGATGGAGCCGATGCAATTGATCTTTTTGCTGATGGTTAGCGCTGTGCATTAATTTATCAATTTCCATCTCTGTTTGTTCCAGTCCCTGCTGTGCTTCTGTATAACTTGCTGTGATTGGATATCCATTTTGATTAGCAAGGGACAACTCATACTTCGCTTGCTCTAACCGTTGCTTCGTCTCCTGGATCATTGTTTCAATCGACTCTCTGGTCGCCATAGCTATCACCTCACCCATTAGCTTGGTTAAATCTGATTTTTTCATACACGAATATTGGTATCCCAAGCGTTCCATGCTAAAATTATTTCACCACTATAGAGAGAAAGAGGAATCTATATGACATTGAACACGGTACTGGCATTTGCGCATCAGGTGATGAAAGCAGCCATCAAGGAAGGTGATACCGCAGTAGATGCTACCTGTGGTAACGGTCATGATACACAATTTCTAAGTAATCTGGTTGGCGAAACAGGCCATGTGTATGGATTTGATATCCAGAACACGGCTATCACTTCTACTGAAGCAAAATTGACAGCTCAGCAATCCAATCGAGTAACCTTAATACAAGATAGTCATGAGGAAGTCCGCAGGTATATAAAACAAGAACATACGCGTTTACTTAAAGGGGCCATTTTCAATCTTGGTTATTTGCCAGGCAGTGATAAAACAGTTGTAACAACCCCCGCCTCCACGTTAACTGCTCTCGAACACTTACTCGAGCTGCTCCAGCCCGGGGGTGTGGTAGTATTAGTCGTTTATCACGGTCATGCTGGCGGCGATGAAGAAAAAGACCAGTTATTGGGGTATGTACAAACCCTGAACCAGCGATCTTTTCATGTCTTACAGTACGCTTTTATTAACCAAAAAAATACTCCGCCTTTTGTAATTGCTATCGAAAAAAGAAAATAAACCCGGCTGTCGGTTAAAGCGACTTGCCGGGTTTCAATTTATGATAGACTTTCGTTTGAAAATGAAAAAACTTCGCTTTTCTCCCGCTTGCATTTAATAATTCCCTGACAAAGACCTTTGCATTTTCAAGCCTGCTAACTTTTCGATCAGCAAGGTACATACCGACGAGCCCCTCCTGAATCATTTGGTGAAAGTGAGCATCAGGAAGTGTTTTGGTGCGTGCCTTTGTCTCTTCCACAAAATAAACGAAACGCTTCCGCATCTCTTGTTCATTTTCATAATAGGAACAGAAGTTGAGATCACCTTCCTCCTTATCCTCCTGCTGGTCAATGTAATAATCCAACAAGATATGAAGTCCTTGTAAAAAAGGGAAGTAGCTTTCCGCAACTTTTTTTGCAAGTCTTTCGTTCATCGTTCCGCCTAAGGTATATGAAACCAGACAGAAAATTCCGAGAGTCGAACCGGTACAGGCAGAGAATTCATACCATTTCAACCCTTTAACTGTTTTCTGTTCGGAAAACCATGTTTGCAGCCTGGGAATGCGTTCTTCTTCGACCACATGTTTGTGGACCTGTAAGTCATTATACAAATCACCTAACTGAGTTACGTAAGGATGGACAATTGAATAATCCGGCTGGCCTTCCAACACTTCCTGACAGGTAATAACCAGAGCTTCCAGGTAACCCCCGTCATTTCGCTCTTCACGGTATTGATAGTAGTCATGCATAGGGTTCCCAGGAGTCAAGGCATCCGTCATTGACTGATGAAGCATTCGGAAATCCTGGGGATCCAGGGAGGTACTACGGTCACATAAATTATCTAAATAGTCACTGATTGTTTGATAAGCAACGATGAATTTTACCGCTTCTTTCCAACGGCTGCCCGCCAGCATGCTATAGATAGAACCACCTTCGCAGTGAAAAGTCTTGCCCTCTATGCTTGCCAGCGCCTGCTTACGTAATTCTTCATTCGGTATTTTTTGCGCCATGCTGATCCAGCCGTTCAGCTCCTTATGTACTTGCGGGAAAACATGACGATAAACATTTCTCATCATTGTCCAACCGTTTGAAGGTATTCGCAAAACCAATGTTTCACTCCTCTTCGTGCGCGGATTGTTCCACTTTTTGCTTCATAAAATCCACAATATGCCGTACCACTGAATCGCGCTCCGGCTCATTCAGAATTTCATGATATAAGTTTGCCCATTCTTTATAACTTTTTTCACTGATGTCCAGCTGGTTGAACCATTTTTTAGTTTGGGTAATGTCGACCATTAAATCTTCACCAGCCTGGACAACTAATGTTGGCACATCCGGGTAGTCGTTAATTTTTTTAAAAGCCTGGTGAATCGATCGGACGAATTCCCAATACCAGCGTACGGACACTTTTTCCAATATAAGCGAATCAGCTTCGTCGGATTCGATAACATGCTTATTCCGTGTCACTTTTTCTGTAAGGATCGGCGCTTCCACCTTATATTTAGGATAGACAGCATCCAATACACGGGAAACCAGCTTCACTGATTTAGTTGGTTCATCTAAAATACCAAGTCCAGGAGAAGATAGAATGACACCGTTGACATCCGGTCTTTTCTCCTGCATGGTACGAATAGTAATCAAACCACCCATGCTATGACCTAAAAGAAAGACAGGAAGCTGGAATTTGGCTGCTTCATCCAGCCAATTCGTTACCGCCTCGATATATTGATCAAAACGGTCAATATGCCCGCGTCTTCTTGTCGATTTTCCCTGTCCAGGCAAGTCTCCGTAGACAACATGAAACCCTTGTTGGCGAAGAAGGGAAGCAATCTCATCATACCTGCCCGCATGTTCAAACGCACCATGAACAATCACTACTACTCCTGCAGGGTCATCTGCAAGTATCTTTTTCATCGGTTATTCCCCTTTTTCAGCGCTCGAATTTGCTATACTTGTAATAACTATATTATAAGGGGGATATCGATGATTTGCGAATATAAAGGAAAGCACCCGAAGATTGCATCCTCCGCTTACATAGCAGAGGATGCGCTAGTGACAGGGGATGTAACGATTGGAGAGAATGTCAGTATCTGGTTCAAAACAGTAATTCGTGGCGATGTAGCGCCTACTTATATTGCTGATAATGTCAACATACAGGACTTGAGTATGCTCCACCAAAGTCCGAATAATCCGCTGATCCTTGAGGAAGGAGTAACGATAGGACACCAGGTCACCCTGCACTCAGCTGTAATTAGGAAAAATGCATTAATCGGGATGGGGTCGCTTGTACTGGATGGGGCCGAAATAGGAGAAGAAGCCTTTTTAGGCGCTGGAAGCCTCGTTCCTCCCGGTAAAAAAATCCCGCCACGAACATTAGCCCTAGGGCGTCCAGCCAAAGTTGTCCGTGAACTGACAGAAGACGATTTTGCCGAAATGAATCGCATTAGAAGAGAATACGTGGAAAAAGGGCAATATTACAAAGAACTGCGTAATGACTAAAATTAAAAGACACAAAAATACCCTTCCGCTGACTTGGAAGGGTATTTTATTTCTCCTATTTCACACTTTATTCATTCTAAATGATTAAACAAAAGTCAATTTGCTTTCTGGTTTATCTTCGTTGATTAAGTCTTCGATTGGATGACGACGTTCGACAAAGACCTGATGCCATAGCATAAACATCAATACGGTCCATATCTTCCGGCTGTAGTCACCTTTCTCCTGACAGTGGGCATCTAACAAATGAAGTACATAGTCTTTATGCAAGTACTGATCCGTTTCACTTTCAAGGATCAGCATTTTCGCCCAATCATATAGCTCATTTTTCAACCAGTGACGAATTGGAACCGGAAAGCCTAGTTTCTTGCGGTCTAATACATGGTCAGGCACAATTCCGCGGGACGCTTCCCTTAAAATACTTTTCGTCGTTCCATTGGCTATTTTCAAATCGACCGGAATACTTTTTGCTACATTAAAAACTTCTTTATCAAGAAATGGCACACGTAACTCCAGTGAATTTGCCATTGTCATTTTATCAGCTTTTAATAAAATGTCACCACGCAGCCATGTATGAATATCTACGTATTGCATCTGATTTACAAGATCATAATTTTTTGCTGTGTCGAATAACAGCTCTGTCACTTTTTGATAAGGAATATTCAGATGGTTGCAAAGCAGTTTATTTTTTTCCTCTACTTCAAACATTTTTGCGTTACCAATATAACGGTCTCTTAATGGAGTAGTGCCCCGTTCAAGAAAACTCTTCCCTTTAACCCCTTCCGGTAAGATATCAGCTACCCTCCCCAGCAGGTGTTTGGCTGGATCAGGAATAGATTGAAAGACTTTCAAGGATTCCGGCTCACGATAGATGTTATATCCTCCAAATAATTCATCCGCACCCTCGCCCGAGAGGACTACAGTGACATGTTTCCGAGCTTCTCTGGCTACGAAGTATAGCGGAACACATGCAGGATCTGCCAATGGATCATCCATGTGATACATGATTTTAGGAAGCTTAGCGACATATTCCTCCGGCGAGATAATATATGATATATTCTCCACCCCAAGTTTATCAGCTGTTTCTTTCGCTACATCAACTTCAGAATATCCCTCTCGCTCAAATCCAACGGAAAAAGTTTTGATTCCTGGATGATATTCTTTCGCCATCGCTACTATTAAACTGGAATCAATACCGCCGGATAAAAACGAACCAACTCCCACATCACTGCGCATATGCTTGGCTACGGAATCATACATGACACCCTGAATACGTCCGATCCAATGCTTTTTATCCATAAGGATGGGCTCAAAAGTGGCATGCCAATAACGTTCGAAATTTATTTCTTGTCCCGGTTTTTGAGTAAAATAATGTCCTGCGGGTACTTTCTGGATATCTTCTGTCATCGTCCATGGCTCTGGTACATACTGAAAGCTTAAGTAATGGTTTAAGGCTTCAGCGTCAACCTGCTCTGAATCTTTCACCAAAGTCAAACTCTTCTTTTCAGAAGCAAAATATGTACCTTGATCTTCTACTGCAAAAAATAACGGCTTGATACCAAACGGATCTCTCGCCCCGTAGAGCTGTTGTTCCTGCTTATCCCAAATCAGGATAGCAAACATCCCCCGTAATTCATCGAAAGCCTTTTCACGTTTGTCATGAAATAAAGCCGCAATAACCTCTGTATCCGACTCTGTATGAAAAGTAAATCCTTTTGTCACTAATTTCTCTCTTAGTTCAATGTAATTATATATCTCTCCATTAAAAACCATCCAATACCGTTGGTCCTCATAGCTTAACGGCTGTTGTCCGCTGTCTATATCAATGATACTGAGGCGGCGGAAACCAAACGATATATACTCATCATGATAGAACCCTTCTTCGTCCGGTCCCCGGTGGGTAATATAATCATTTTGCCTTCGAAATGTATGAAGCTTGTCTTCAGTCATCTGTTCCGGGTCATTTCTAATCACACCGATGAATCCACACATAATAAGCCCCCCTCTTTCTCTTTACAAAATCTTCATACTTACTTATGAAGTATAACATACAAAAAAAGTAAATCCCCCCTCCTTTTTTCATATATTTCCACCATATTGCAAAAAAACGGACCAACCTTTTTTAAGATTGGATCCGCTTCTTGGCATTTATTCGTTTAACAACTTTTTCAATTCTTTTGCTTTATCTGTTTTTTCCCATGGGAACTTGATGTCAGTACGGCCAAAATGACCATAAGCTGCTGTGTCACGATAAATTGGACGTCTAAGGTCGAGCATTTTAATGATTCCTGCTGGACGAAGATCGAACAATGCACGTACCTCTTCAACCAGTCGTTCTTCGCTCACTTTTCCTGTGCCGAAAGTATTGATAGCGATAGAAACCGGCTGGGCAACACCAATAGCATATGCCAATTGGACTTCACACGATTCAGCAAGTCCGGCAGCTACGATATTTTTAGCAACATAACGCGCTGCATAGGCAGCCGACCGGTCAACCTTAGTGGCATCTTTTCCACTGAAGGCTCCTCCACCGTGACGGGCATATCCACCATAGGTGTCTACGATGATCTTCCTCCCCGTCAAACCAGCATCCCCTTGTGGGCCGCCAATGACAAACCGCCCGGTCGGGTTAAGGAAATACTTGGTTTGCTCATCCATCAATTCTCGCGGCACCACAGGTTCAATCACATGCTGCTTCAAATCTTCCTGGATTTGCTCCAGCGTAATATCTTCCGCGTGTTGGGTAGAAATTACGATCGTATCGATTCGCAACGGACGATCATTTTCGTCATATTCGATCGTTACCTGTGTCTTTCCGTCAGGGCGCAAGTAGTCGAGTGTACCATCTTTTCTTACATCACTTAACCGCTTGGAAATCTTGTGGGCAAGAGAGATTGGGAGTGGCATGAATTCTTCCGTCTCGTTATTAGCATAGCCGAACATCAATCCCTGATCGCCAGCCCCGATTGCTTCAATTTCACTGTCACTCATACGACCTTCACGGCTCTCCAGAGCGACATCAACTCCACCGGCAATATCCGGGGACTGTTCATCGATTGCAGTTAGTACTGCACATGTTTCAGCATCAAAACCAAATTTAGCTCGTGTATATCCAATCTCTTTAATCGTCTTTCGAACGATACTTGGAATATCCACATATGTACTGGTAGTGATTTCTCCAGAAACCAGTACAAGACCCGTAGTTACAGTTGTTTCACAGGCGACACGGGCGTTAGGATCATTTTTTAAAATTTCATCTAAAATAGCATCGGAAATCTGGTCACAAATTTTATCCGGGTGACCTTCTGTTACAGATTCCGAAGTGAATAACCGGCGATTCGCAGCCATGCTGATAAATTCCTCCTTTAGTTGTACACAAATATTAGACGGAACTCTTATCCCAGTACGAATGGGAAACCAACCATCTCATCTATTTCTATTTTAATTCTCCCCGTTAGGGATAGCATGATATTTGATCTCATTAGAGAAACCTGGTTTGCCGCCAAGTCGTTTTGGCGATAGCCTTCATATTTCTTATACTTTAATCATGTAAAAAAGCTAACTTTATTAAAGTATAAAAAAGAAAAACCTTTCCTTTTAATGAGGAAAGGGGGCTGCTTCCTTTCGCTCTTATCGTTCAAGGATCAATCCTTGCTACAGGTTAGCACCTTTTCACTTCCGTGATGGTTGCTGAGGTTTCATCGGGCCTGTCCCCTCCGCCGACTCTGGATAAGAGAGTATCCGTTCGCACTATATCGTAACCAAATCGGTGGCGCTTGTCAATCAACTCAATCCTGTTAGAATAAGGATGGGAAGTTAGTTATACCCTACTATAAATAGGAATACTCCTATCGTATAATAAGGATAAAATAAATCTAAGCTTTTCATATGTTTGAGATCCTATCTTATTCTCAAATTAGCTTATATATATAATAGAATAAATATTTGAAAAAAATATGACAGTAACAAAAATAGTATGGACTAATACAATGAATGTGTTATACTAATAATCAATTAAAATACTCCCCACTTAAAATGTGGGTTGAATCTTTACGTAAAGGCGGGTTTACGCGATGACGACGATAAATCAAATGTCCCAACTCTCTGACTTGCTGTCTCAAGAGAATGTTTTAAAAAACCTTTCTGTAGCCCAATTAGTGGAAAAAACTTTAAGCCGAAATGAAGGCGTTCTCACATCGACAGGAGCGGTACGTGCTACTACTGGCACATACACCGGACGCTCGCCTAAAGATAAATTTATAGTCCAGGATGAGATTTCCAAGGATACTGTAGCCTGGGGACCAGTCAACAAACCGATTGATGAAGATGTGTTTACTCGTTTATATCATAAAGTACTTGATTACTTACGCGCAAAAAATGAAGTATTCATATTTGATGGATATGCAGGGGCCGATGAAAATTATCGTCTTCCCATCCAGGTGATCAATGAATTAGCCTGGCATAACCTGTTTGCACGACAAATGTTTATACGTCCAAAAGAAGAGGAATTAGCTGGTCATGAAGCAGAATTCACCGTCATTTCTGCCCCGAACTTCAAAGCGGATCCCGCAATTGACGGTACAAATTCAGAGGCATTCATCTTCATTTCTTTCAAGCATCGCGTAGTTTTAATCGGTGGTACAGAGTATGCCGGGGAGATTAAAAAATCCATTTTCTCTGTCATGAACTATATGCTTCCCCGAAATAATGTCCTATCGATGCACTGCTCCGCCAACGTTGGGCAGGAAGGCGATGTCGCCCTTTTCTTCGGACTCTCTGGTACAGGAAAGACGACATTATCAGCCGACCCGTACCGTCGTTTGATTGGTGATGATGAGCATGCATGGTCAGCCAAGGGCGTTTTCAATATTGAAGGTGGCTGTTATGCAAAAACCATTAATTTATCAAAAGAAAAAGAACCCCAGATCTATGACGCCATCCGATTCGGTTCCGTGCTGGAAAATGTCATCTTAGATGATGATTCAAGGAACCCTGATTATGATGATACGTCATTAACAGAGAACACACGAGCAGCTTATCCAATCGATAATATTGATAACATCGTGTTACCAAGTGTCGCCGGCCATCCCAACACCATTATCTTTTTGACAGCTGATGCTTTCGGCGTTCTACCGCCAATCAGTAAGCTATCAAAAGAACAGGCTATGTACCATTTTCTTAGTGGATATACAAGTAAGCTTGCCGGTACAGAAAGGGGAGTCACTTCTCCTGAGGCAACTTTCTCTGCTTGTTTTGGATCACCATTCCTTCCACTTGCTCCTGCAACATATGCAGAAATGCTAGGAGAAAAAATAGATCAATATAATACCAATGTATTTCTTGTAAATACCGGGTGGACCGGCGGAGCATATGGGGAAGGAAATCGCATGAAGCTTTCTTACACTCGTGCCATGATTCATGCGGCCCTGGAAGGTGAATTGAATTCCATTGAAACTCACCGGGATGAAATCTTTGGTCTCGAAGCTCCAATGCAAGTACCGGGAGTCCCTGATGAAGTGCTTATCCCAAGACAAACCTGGAATGACCAGAAGGCTTACGATCGAAAAGCTAAAGAGCTTGCGATGAAATTCCATGAGAATTTTGAGAAGTTTACACATGCAAGTGAAGCTATTGCACAAGCCGGCCCGACATATAGAGGCTAGCCTGAACTTTGTTTCCTCATCTCCTCATATATATAAAGAAACGGATACGTCCAGAGCGTATCCGTTTCTTTTATGTTTGTTTCAGCCATGCACACAGCTTCTCGACTGTTTCCCGATTGATTTTTGGTGGAAAATAGTGATCTGTATCAGAATATATCCAGCTTTCATATCGTTTATTATACACCTTCATGGCTTCTTGTAGACGATAGGCATGCTGAACGTCGACATTTTCATCTTTCTCACCATGAATCACCAACAAATCCGCTTCCATCTGATTGAGTTTATGGAGTGGGGTCCTGGCAAGGTAGCGCTCCGGATATTTTTTAGGTGTACCACCAGTCACCCGTTTCATCATGCGCCGAAGGTCTTCTCGTTCCCAGTAAGTAAGGGTAACATCGCTTACTCCTCCCCACACCACCACTTTTTTCACTTGAGGAATCTCAATTGCCGTCCATAATGCCATCACTCCTCCACGTGAAAAACCGAAGACACAAATATCCTCCTTCACTTTGGGATGATTCTCCAGCACACGAACACCTGAGTATGCATCATGTCGGTCATTTAAGGCGAAATCTTCGCTTCCTTCACCGCCCATATTCCCCCGGTAAGTTGGTGCGAATACAATAAATCCCTGGGCTGCAAATTGAATAATTCTCCCTATCCGCACCTTTCCAACGTTCTTAATTCCCCCTCGCAAGTAGAGAAATCCAGGGTAGGAACGATCCTCCTTAGGCTCCACCAAAAAACCCTTCACTTTCAACCCCTGGCTCATATAGGTTACAAGGTAAATATCAAAGCCAGGGTGAGGAGAAGGAAATTTCAGCTTGTCCACCACGGATCCATTCATTGTCATTTTCCCTCCTATGCCAATAAAGCTGTTCTGGTATATAGGCATTCACACATTTTTTCACTTTCACATAAACTACATTAGTTATTCTAACCAACATCATACAGGAGGAGCTTTCCGAATGAAAAAAATCCGTTTAGTGGGAATCTTCATGATGGCAATTCTGCTGACTATCGCTGCAGTAGCATGTGGCCAGCAGCAAACCACCAGCTTGAAGGTAGCAGAAGTCACTCGTTCGATCTTCTATGCCCCACAATATGTCGCATTGGAAAAAGGATTCTTTGAAGAAGAAGGATTAGATGTCGAACTGAATACGACCTGGGGTGGTGATAAAACGATGACCGCTCTTTTATCAGATGGTACCGATATCGCTCTTGTAGGGTCGGAAACATCCATCTATGTGCACGCACGAGGGGCAAATGATCCAGCTGTGAACTTTGCCCAGCTTACCCAAACAGATGGGACATTCTTAGTTGCCAGGGAAGAAGTGAAGGATTTTCAATGGGAAGACCTGAATGACAGTACCTTTTTAGGACAAAGAAAAGGCGGTATGCCGCAAATGGTCGGTGAATTTGTATTGAAGAAGCACGGGATCGACCCGCAAAAGAATTTAAACCTGATACAAAATGTAGATTATGCTAATATTCCTAACGCTTTTGCTTCCGGTACTGGAGATTATGTCCAGTTATTTGAGCCGACAGCGAGTATCTTTGAGCAAGAAGGTATTGGCCATATCGTTGCTTCATTCGGTGAAGAGTCAGGGCACGTCCCATATACAGTTTTTATGGCAAAAGAAAGCTTCATCAAGGAAAACGAAGAAGCAATCAAAAAATTTACCAAAGCCATATACAAAGCACAACAATGGGTGGAAGCTCAGCCTGCGATGGAAACAGCAAAAGTCATCCAGCCCTACTTTGAGGATTCCGAACTTGATTTGATTGCCACCGTGGTAGATCGCTATAAGAGCCAGGGATCATTTGCTACGGATCCAATTTTAGATGAAGAAGAATGGAACAACTTGAAAGTGATTATGGAAGAAGCCGGTGAACTCCCAGAAGATGTTGATCATTCTACTTTAGTAAACACAAGTATTGCAGAAGAAATAATCAGCGAATAGGAGGATCCCTCATGCCATTGTTGTCCGTCAATCAAGTCTCTCACCACTATTATTCCAAAAAAGATTATACCAAAGCTCTGGAGAATATCTCGTTTACATTGGAACAGGGGGAATTCATATCAATACTGGGACCAAGTGGCTGCGGGAAAACGACATTACTATCCATCGTTGCCGGTTTAATTAAGCCGACAATGGGAGAAATCATACTTGGTGAAGACTCTGCTTCAGAACCTGGCAATAAGGCACATATGGGTTATATGCTGCAGCAGGATTATCTTTTCCCTTGGAAGACGATAAAAGAAAACATTATGCTTGGTCCAAAAATCAACAAAACACTAGATAACTCGATTAAAGAACAGGCAGATCAGATGCTGGAAGAGGTAGGCCTGCAAGGAATCGGGGATTCTTATCCGGATGAACTTTCTGGCGGGATGCGACAACGTGCCGCCCTGGCACGGACATTAATAACCGAACCGAAACTCTTATTATTAGATGAACCCTTTTCGGCACTGGATTTTCAAACAAAGCTCCGGTTAGAAGATTTCGTTTCTCAATTGCTAAAACAATATAACAAAGCGGCATTGCTCGTTACCCACGACATCAGCGAAGCGATTGTTATGAGCGACCGTATTATCTTATTAAAACCACGGCCAGGAGAGATTAAACAAATTTTCCGGATGCCTCCTGAGTTGAGAAAAATCTCTCCTTTCCAGGCACGTCAGCACCCTTCATTCCAGGCTATCTTCGATGAAGTGTGGAAGGAGATGAGTGCGCTTGAAAAATACTGAAGCTGCTAATCGCGAACTCCACCAGGCCTATGTGAGGAAACTAAAGATAGAACAACGCTGGATCTGGTTTTGGCAGATTTCGATCTTTCTTATATTTTTCAGTATTTGGGAGCTGGCCAGTAGATTAAAATGGATCGATCCGCTTCTGTTCAGTTCCCCAAGCAAAATCTACAAGTTATTCATTGCCAAAGCAAGCGACGGTTCCTTGTGGATGCATATTAACGTCACCTTATTTGAAACGGTTGCGGGTTTCATTATCGGCACCTTTGCAGGAATACTGTTAGCGGCCATGCTATGGTGGTCAACTCGCTTTTCAAAGATCATCGATCCTTACCTTGTCATCCTGAATGCTATGCCGAAAGTGGCACTTGGCCCCATTATCATCGTTGCCCTTGGCCCAGGATATATTTCGATCATCGCCATGGGAGCGATTATTTCTATCATCATTACAACTCTGGTTGTCTATAATGCTTTTCAGGAAATCGACAGTAACTATATCAAGGTATTACAGAGTCTGGGAGCATCAAAACGTGTATGTTTTAAGGAAGCGATATTCCCCGCCTCCTTCCCGACAATGATTTCCTCCCTTAAAGTAAATGTCGGTCTTTCATGGGTCGGTGTGATTGTCGGAGAATTTCTCGTTTCAAAACAGGGGTTAGGTTATTTAATCATCTATGGGTTTCAGGTATTTGACTTTACATTAGTATTATTTTCTTTATTGATCATCGCTATCTTTGCAGCTATCATGTACCAGCTGGTAGAGAAACTGGAAAAGAAACTGATCAAGCATTAATGTTAAGACTCTGTTATAACGTTTTGATGATTTATCATTAGATGCTTATTCAACAACCGAAAAGTCGAAGACTTGATTTCGAGATATCAGTGGTTCTTTACTATAATTGAGTCAGGGGCGGCTGGGAAATTGCGAGACTCCAATGGGAGAATAGTACATGGTGAGATCCCGCAGGGCTTTAGCCCGAGGAAGCTCACCGTACGCCCATGGAAAGCGAGTAATTTCCCGGACCTCCAACCCATTACTATCGTAATGGAATCAACATATCTTGAAACTGAGCTTCCATTAAAGGGAGCTTTAACTGAATGGAATGCCAAAAAGTCGTTCAACCGGGAGCAGCGGGTTGAACGACTTTTTTTACATTAATACATCTTTTTCTATTTGCTTCATATGGTAGAAATAGCCTTTTTTATCCATTAATTCTTTATACGTACCTGCTTCGATCATCTTCCCTTGTTCCATGATAATAATTTGATCCATTTTTTCAAGCCCTGTCAAGCGGTGGCTGATTAAGACGAGCGTATCGTTTTGTGCCTGGTGTAACAGATGGGCATAAATATTTTTCTCTGTGAGCGCATCAATCGATGAAGCAGGTTCGTCTAACAGCCATAAACGCTCTCCTTTTAACATTGCTCTTGCAATGGCCAGGCGCTGCTTTTCACCACCGGAAAAGTTCTCCGCTTTTTCTAATACCTGATCATCTAAAGAAAACTGCTGTAATTCCACTTTATTCAGTACTGAATTCATCGTTTCGTCAGTCAAACTGTTATCTGCAATCAGTAAATTTTCCCGGATCGTACCATAAAAGAATTGGTTTTCCTGCAGGACCACATTCGTTTTGCTCCACAAATCTTCTTTAGAGATATGAATAATTTCGCTGTCTCCTACATAGATCTCTCCCTTATCTGGGTCAGAAATTCCCAGAAGCAGCTGCAGCAGGGTGGACTTTCCTGAACCACTGGGACCAACGATCGCCGTTTTTGAGCCGGCAGGCAAATGAAATGATACATCCTTTATTGCCGGGTGTCTTTCTTCCGGAAATGTATAGGATACCTTTTCAAACTCGATTGCCAGTGCCTGTTTGTTCGGAATCTTTTTGGATGAAGATGAACCAGTTTCTGCTTCAGACTCTTCCACAACAGAATAAAGGCGCTCTGCTGCTCTGCGATTATCTTCTAAATGATCTGGCAGCACAGCCATCGGTGTGGCATTTTCGAACATGGTTAACGAAATCATGACAAGCATAGCCAGAAAGACACCATCAAGCTGACCTTCCGTTACCAAAAAAGCGCCCACTGTCAGCACTAGCCAGGAAACCGTGAAAGATGCCATGGAATTAATAGCATGATTAAACATCGCTGTTTTCCCTTCAAGTTCCTGTTCGAAAATATAAGCCTCCGATGCATTCGTTAGTTGTGCCTCTTTCCCCTTAAGCTTTTGATAGATTTTCAAATCCAAAAATCCATAAAGTAACTCGGTCGCCTCCGTGGAAAGCTCAGCCCTTGCTTCTCTGATTCGACTCTCCATTTTTTTCTGCCTGATTGTAAACCAGGCTGGGATAATCAGCCCTGTTAAAATCAAACCGATAAATAAAAGAAAAGCAATCCACCACGAATAGAAAACCACAAAAAATATTGTGCTTAAAAATACCAAAATTAATAGGATCGGGGGATAAAGCACGCGTAAAAAAAAGTTTTGCAGGCTTTCCACATCTCCGACAATCCGTGCAAGTAAATCCCCACTTCGATACTTTTGAAATATACGGGGAGCCAAGGGTTCAAGTTTCTGAAAAAAAGAGGCACGGATATTACTAAGCATGGTAAAGGTGGCACGATGGGAAAAATAACGCTCGCCATAGCGACTCAGGGCTCGAAAAAAACCCATCAGTTTCACACCTGCTATCAAAAATGCGAGTGTATATAATGGCGGAGCCAATGCCGCTTTCGAGACTAAGTACCCGCTTGCCCCAAACAGCACAATCGCTGTCATGCCGGCGAGATATCCGAAAAGAACAGACAGGAAAATATCTTTTTTTTCCGTCACTATTTCCTTTAGAACATATTTCAAGTGAATCATTACGCTCCACCCCCTTGTTGTGCTGTCACCATCTCACGATAGGCAGGTGTATTAATCAGTAATTCCTGGTGAGATCCTTGAGCAATCAATCTACCTTTATCCAGGAAAAGAATTTTATCCGCGTTTTTAATTGTATGAAGCCGGTGTGCGACTGTAATAACCGTAGAATTCTTAGCAAGTTCTTCGATGGAGTGCTGTAATATACGCTCTGTCTCCAAATCCAGCCCTGTTGTAGGTTCATCAAACAAAATGATCGAAGGGTTTTTCAAAAAAGCGCGAGCAAGTGCAACCCTTTGCATCTCCCCGCCAGAAAGTCCCCGGCCCGCTTCACCGATTGCAGTATCCAATCCTTGTTCAAGAGAGTGGAGAAGCCCTGAAATTCCTGCTTGTTCCGCAGCCCTCTCCACGTCTGTTCTTGTAACCTCTTTTTCGACACCAATAGCGATATTATCTGCAATTGTACCTGCAAATAAATAGGGGTGTTGTGATATATAACTTAATTGCTGAAACCATGCCGCTTCCACGTAATCATATAGGTGCTTATCCTCTACTTTTATTCTTCCTTTTTCAGGAGGGATCAATCCGGCTATCAAATAAAGTAGTGTTGTCTTTCCTGAACCGCTTCTACCTACGACCGCTATTTGTTGATTAGCGGGAAGCTCAACAGTGATATCCTCCAGAGAAAAACCATTCTCCTGATACCGAAAACTAATATCCTTCAAGCTAATAGAAGGTGGTTCACTCATTGAAAAATCTTGTTCTCCCCACTCTACTGTGTTTTCTTTTTCTTCTAATTCCTTTGTTATCTTGTCGGCCGCTCCCATACTTCCTCGTCCAGTATGGAAAGCACTACCTAAATCTTTAAGTGCCGTATAAAATTCAGGGGCAAGCACAAGCACAAAGAAAGCTGTAAAGAAACTGATGTTTTCAAATACAATCAAACGCAGCCCTACCTCAAGAGCGATAATCCCAATACTCAACATGGAAATGAATTCTAAGGTCAATGAAGAAACGAAAGCCAGCTTCAGCACTTCCATGGTGGCATCCCTGAATCTGATACTGCTTGTTCTTATTTTTTCCTGTTGCCGTCCAGCCTCTCCAAATAATTTAAGTGTTGTCAAACCTTGTAATATATCCAGAAATTTTCCTGAGAATGCCGCCATTTCTTTCATTTTTTCTTCAGATTTATCCTTCGTTTTCATGCCAATGATAGCCATAAAAACCGGTATAAAGGGAGCAGTAATCAACATAATGACTCCAGTTGGTGTATGGAAATAAAACGCTGTTCCGATGATCATCAATGGAACAATGGAACTCTGGATCACTTGCGGCACATATTGACTGAAATAGCTATCTATTTCATCCACTGCATCCAGCATCACACTGACTTTCTGCCCTGATTGTCCTTTAAATGAAGCCTGTATCGGGTTTCTGGTAAATTTCCGTAATAAAGACCTGCGAAAATCAGCTTTTACTTTAGCAGCCATTTTAACCCCAGTCCGGCCACTCCAGTACGTTAACGCAGCCCTTACAATCATTACTACTAACAAGCCGGCTAAACTCGGCAGCACATCAGAGAATGATAGCCCCTGCAAAAAAATGCTATCGACCACAGAAACAAACAGATAGGCCTGTCCTATAACCATAGTCCCTGTCAGTACAGCGATAATGGCCAGCATTACTCGTTCTATTTTTTGTTGCTTTGCAATAGCTTTTAAGTCAGTCATAAGTATTTCAGTCTCCCGTAAGGATATCGTGAATATTTTCACATATTTATTATATATCAAATCGCCTGTTCAAATAAATTCAAAAGACTTAATATAAAAAAACGTTGCCTGCTTACGTTATTTACAGCCAGGAAGGGGATCGCCTTCTTTAGTTTACATAAGTAAAGCTTAGAGCCACTTGGGTACTCTAAGCTTTTTTGTCCTCTTAAGGTTATTATGTGTCTTTTTCTTGTAGTAATTGCATTTTTTCGATGTATTGTAAACTACTGGGTAAAACTCCATCTTTCATCATAAAACTGAAACGCTTATTCTTTTTAATGTTTGCTGGCAAAGAATCAAAAAGTACAGGGCCTTCTGTTTCAAAATAATGCTCCTGTTTTTCGATGGATTCGATTCTTGCGAAATAGATATTTTTTATAATCGTCCCCCCTTTGCCATCCACATGATATTGCCCAAGGTATAGCAATTCTTTAATATCTGCACCTGTCTCTTCTTTTACTTCCCGAAAGGCTGCTTCGTCTGCTGTTTCACCTGCTTCGACTTTCCCCCCTGGAAATTCAATACCCCGATCCTTATGCTGGGTGAGCAGCCATTTATCTTTGTATCTGCATATCACCCACACATGCTTAGGGCTTTTGGAAAAAGGATGATTATCAAATGATAATTTCACTTCGTTGTTATAGTAATCATAAAATGTCTTCATCGCCGCTTCAACTGCCTTTGACTGCTTCGTTAACTACTTATGTTCTATCTCCTGAATCCGCCACTTTCCGTCATATATAAAGGTAATGGCAATTGTATAGTCACCGTAAAGTTCATTCTTATTCTTTTGGATGACCTTCTTATGGTTCTTATCTATATCGATGGTATCATAAGGTTGGCCATTTACAAACCAAGGCGGCGTTTCTGTAGGAAGAATATAAAGACCTGATTGCTTTTCTTTATAATAAAAATCAACATATTCTTTTGCGGCCTTCCTTGTCGCTATCGGCTCGAACCCTTCCAGCAATGCTGCTTTGCTGTCATAATTTAAAACTTTATAATTTTCGTCTGTCTTCTGAACCAACTGTTCCATAAACTGGTCCGTTCGTTCTTCAATCGTCGCTTTATCAAGGCTCTCTTTATTTTCACTCTCCGCGCTGGAGGCCTTTTTTTCTTCCGGGTCCGTTACGGATTCCTGGTGCATATTAACTTGTTTAGGTTCTTCTGCATTCAGGGATACTCCGGTCTGAACAAAAAGCGCTAACGGAACAGCTATCACAATCGTTTTGGCCCATTTCGCTGTTGAAGTTTTTCTCATTGTTGTCCACCCCTTGATGTCCTTGTTTTATATAATCAGTATTCCTGTTCCAAATCTTCCATAAACCCTTTTTGCCAGAAGAGATTAGAAAATAAAAATCGAAAAAACCGTAAACATTATAAATGTCTACGGCCTTCGGTAGAATCCTGATTCTCAAGAATTCCCATACTTCCGATATGCTCTTTTGTCTTTTCGTCTCCTAACTCATATACCCTGCGGAATACCATCCTTATGCCATCATCAAATTCGGCATTGGATTCATCATTATGGTAGTGACGAAAGGGAATATGAGCCCTCCAGAAAGTACGCTCATCTGCGTTGTGTATTTCATCAAAAAAGGCGCGAAGTTCCACTACTTCTTCTTCAGTCGCGTAAATTGTGAAAATATCGTTATTCCCATCATGGTTGACTGAAATTTCCTGGGAACCAATATTTACGTAATATTTGTTTCTTTCCATGATAGCCCTCCTCATCTTACCAATAGTTTTTACAAACTAGAGGAGAATTATCATGATTTTTCTGCTTATAAGCTAATGAAATGAAAAACGCTGCATCAGCAACGATGGGGACAAACTTTGCAATATCCACTGTCATCATGCAATTTATAGCTTAAACAGCAGCATTTCCTTTCCCGAGCTCCGTTTGGCAACTTTGGCTGATAGCTGAAATAATGGAACGGGTTCTTCTCTTCTCCAAAACTGGAGCCATCCAATTCATGTACGATGAAATGAAAATCATCACGGATTTGTGCCATCCGTTCTTCATCAAAATGATCCTCGGCATAGCGTTCATAAAACCAGTAGAGATATATAGCGAAGTTTTCCCATAATACGTTCATGGATAACCTGGTCAATTGGTTGATCTGAAGAAATATAGGCCGGACATGTTCCGAGAATAATTCGGTCAATTGATCCCGTAAGCAAGCATGACGGTTAACCGCAATAGGTTCCTCGGCGTCCTTAGAAACAAATGTAAGCTTCGGAAACCATTTTTTATCCTCATCGAGACGTACGAGCCTTATATTTTCCGGTCGATAATCCGGGCATTTGTCGAATGCCGATATCATCGCCAAAACGCCTGTCACTATATAATAACTGTAACGTTTTGAAAAGATAGACGCTGTAGTCAAATAAAAATCGGATTCCATAAAAACATGGATTTCGTCTAATTTTTTCTGCAGCGTCTGTTTATCCAATAGCTCGGAAGCATGGATTATCTCATAAGGTTCGCTATCCCTCTGTATTCGTGAAACATATCGGAAGTGATCTTCCATAAAGGTTTCTTCTCTTTCAGTCAGTCGAGTCATTGTATTCACCTCAATGCACTGTCCATTCCATATAGTATAAGTTCTTTTTTTGCTAATATTCCAATTATAAGTCTATGGGGCTCTGTGAACTGTGTCAATGAATTTGATAATCATTTTCATTCAAGAAGTTTTCAAAAAGATATGAAAATTTTGTGTCGTGTGATATGCCCCCATCTATATCAAGAAATTATAAATTCAGCTCTTATGTAGTTCCTTGGAAAAATAGTTTCATTAAAAAACGAGTATGAAACCACAAAGTTGCATACTCGTTTTCCCTTTAGAAATCATATTCTTTCAATATTTTTTTGGTGATCAGCTGATATCCCTCTTCTGTCGGATGCAGCTCATCGCTGAAGTACTTATCCGACTTCTTATCGAACAGTCCATTCGTTTCAATGAATTTTGTTCTACTGTAATCACTAACAATGTGCTGACTATGGTTGTTCCAATCTCGCACCACTTGTTCTAATTCTTCAGAAGAAGGGAAGGGGTTGTAGAGACCTAAAAATAATATCGGAGCGTCTGCATTCCTGTCCCGTATTATCGTCAATATTTCCTTTACGTTATTTTCATAGTCTTTTTTTCCCTGTTCGATACGTTTATCATAAACCTTCGCAAGATCCCCGCCATTACTATTAATTAAATCATTGGTTCCGATAAAGATGATAAAGTAATCCGCATCTTCTATATTCTTCGACACATTCTCTTTATCCAACTGCTGCAGTAAGCCATCGGACTGCTGGCCGGGAATCCCATAATTATGGACCGTCACCGGACCTTCGTGATTTTTACTTAATAAGGTTTGCAGGTCGCCTACATAACCATTTCCTGTTTTATCCCCGACACCATAGGTGAGCGAATCTCCTAAGGCGACTAATTCCTCCTGCTCTTCTGCTTTCTCCTTCTGATTTTGTCCAAGAAAATAAGTAAGCGCTGCTAAGATGACTAAAATGATTGTGATTGTTATCAGTAGTTTTTTCATAGGCCCCTCCTAGAAACTGTGAAATACCCTTCCCTTTATGAGGATAAACCTCTCCCCAAAAATTGGAATGTCTTTCATTAAGTTCCTAAGATAATCAAAACTCAGCTTTTTTCAGTTTGGAATATATAAGTGTCTTGGGTGATAAATTGCAAGTACTCTTCATCCACTTCAAAACCGATCCCTGGGTCCAATGGGACTTTTATTCTTCCTTGTTGGACTTCAACCTCCGGTATGATCAAATCCCTTTCCCAAAAACGAGCAGAAGCAGATATATCCCCGGGGATGGTGAATCCGTCAAGAGATGCCAGCGCAATATTGTGAGCTTTGGATATACCAGACTCCACCATCCCCCCGCACCAGACAGGGATATTATTTTTTCTACTCCATTCATGGATTGCAAGTGCTTCCGTCATTCCTCCCACACGGCTGATTTTGATGTTGAATATTTGGCAGCTCCCCATGCGCCCTGCCTGTTTGGCATCCGCCAGCGAGGTTACACTTTCATCCAGGCAGATAGGGGTCTCCAGCTGATGTTGCAACTGTTGATGAAGATAGAAATCTCCGGGACGAAAAGGCTGTTCGATCATCATCAAACCATGAGAATCCAATGTTTGTAAATAAGGGATATCCTTTTCTTCATAGATCCCATTGGCATCAATCATCACAGGAAGAGAGGGAGCATAAGTTTTGATTTCTTCAATCATCTTACCTTCGTTATACTTTTCAACTTTCAACTTATAGCGCCTGTATCCTTCTTCCTGATAGTTAGCGATCACATCATCAAGCTTATCCGACAAGCTCAGGACAACACCCGATTCCACATACGGCCGCACTCCACCGATCAGCTTGCTAAGACTTTTGTTTACTTGTTTTGCATACAAATCCCATACCGCTGCTTCTAACCCGGCTTTGGCCATTTGATTGCCTTGCCAGATTGACAATTGGCTGGCCACGTAGGATGGATGGACAAGCTGTTGCCAATTAACAGCAGGAAGGAATATTCGTCTTAATACCGACCAGGCGGATTCGATTGTTTCTGACGTATAAAAGGGTGTAGAAAAGGCCGTCACTTCTCCAAAACCCTTTCTTCCTTCTTTATCCATTATTTCTATAATGATCAGCTCCCGATCATTGACCTGGCCTGCATGTGTTTGAAAAGGGTATCTCAGTGGCATTTCAATTTTACGCATACAAATCTCTGCTATATTCATCCTTCGTCACCGTCAACTTTCCGTAAACGCAGGAGTTCCCGCCTCATCAGCTTGTTAGAGGCATTGCGAGGAAGCTGGTCTACAAAATGGATCTCCTTCGGAATTTTATAGCTTGCCAGTTCACTATTACAAAATAGAAACACATCCTCTTCACGGATGGCACCCTTAGTATCGGCAACTATAAATGCGACAGGGACTTGTCCCCATTTTTTATCCTTTATGCCTGTCACACCAGCCTCCCTAACACCTTCCATCCCCGCCAGTACACTTTCTACCTCAGCAGGATAGATATTTTCCCCGCCGGAAATAATCAAGTCTTTTCTTCTATCGACCACAAAAAGAAACCCTTCTTCGTCCAGATAGCCAAGGTCCCCAGTTGCAAGCCATCCATCATCTGACATAACCTCGGCAGTTGCTTCTTCCCGTTTAAAGTACCCAGTAGTCACCATTGGCCCTTTCACAATGATTTCGCCCACTTCCCCTTCGGCAGCATCAATTTTAAGGCTTGCTGTACTTAAAGGTTTTCCAGCGGATCCGATTTTCCTCAGAGCATCTTTTGGGTTTAATGTAACTATTTGTGATGCTGTCTCCGTCATTCCATAGGTTTGGAAAACCGGGATCTTTTTTTCTTTTGCTTTTTCTAAAAGTGGCTTTGGTGCTGGTCCACCTCCAAGCAGTACGCCACGGAAATGTGCAGGAAGCTGTTGTTCTCCTAATTCGCTCATCATTCGCTGCAGCATGACAGACACGGCCGATAACATGGTAACACCTGTCTGACGGATGGCTTTAATGACCGCTTTTTCTTCAAAACCCCGCATTAACAAAATCGGCATCCCATAGACCACATTTTTAATCAATGCAGAGAATCCACTGACATGGAACATCGGTAAACAGACCAGCCATTTCTCGGACGGGGAAATGCCGAGATTAAGAGCGGAACTTACTGCACTTGCCCAATGGTTTCCATAAGTCAACTGGACCCCTTTAGGATTACCGGTCGTCCCTGATGTGTACATGATTGTGAAGAAATCGTCTAAATTTATTTCTGTCTGCATATATGTTGGTCGAACCTCTTCTGGTTGAATTTCCTGATATTCCACAACCTTCTCCTGGCTAAGTCCAGCTATATGCGCTGCATCGCCAGCTACCGAATCAAGATCCGGTTCTGTAACCATAAGCGTGACTTCCGCATCTTGCAGTTGAAAAGCAAGTTCTTTAGCTGTAAGACGTGTATTCAGCAACACGATGACTGCACCGATATAACTAAGTGAGTGGATAACGACGGGCATTTCTATCCAATTTATAGAAAGAACCGCTACATGATCCCCCTTCTTAATACCCTCTTTTTCAAAATAAGCTGCGTATCGCAGACTTTCTTTGTGAAGATCCTGATAAGAAAGAGAGGTACCGTCGTCCATTTCGATAGCTGTTTCTCCTGGATTCAATTCTGCCTGCTTCAGCAGCCAGTGAGGGATTGTCGTTACCATGCCATAAAACCTCCTTAAGATCTTAAAAATAGGCCAATTACTTATTTGTTATGTAAAAAGAGAAGAAAGCATCAGCTTCCATGCGTGTGCACGAACTGATGCTTTCCCCATTGTTTGTCCTGACTTGTTCCTGTTCCGATCAAGGGAAACGCGGGAACTGTTTGAAATCAGGCTTTCTTTTCTCTTTAAAGGCGTCACGGCCTTCTTTTGCCTCATCGGTAGTGTAATAAAGTAATGTTGCATCTCCACCCATTTGCTGAAGGCCAGCAAGGCCATCTGTATCTGCATTAAAGGACGCTTTTAGGAAACGTAAGGCAGTCGGTGACTTTTCAAGCATTTCCTGACACCATTGTACGGTTTCTTTTTCCAATTCTTCCACTGGCACAACCGTATTGACCAAGCCCATGTCCAATGCTTCCTGTGCATCATATTGACGGCACAGGTACCAGATTTCGCGCGCTTTCTTATGGCCGACAATACGAGCAAGCAGCCCTGCGCCATACCCGGCATCAAAGCTTCCTACTTTAGGGCCAGTCTGACCAAAAATGGCGTTGTCAGCCGCAATGGTCAAATCACAAACTACATGCAGCACATGCCCGCCACCAATTGCATAGCCAGAGACCATTGCAACGACAGGCTTTGGAATGACACGGATTAAGCGCTGCAAGTCCAGTACATTCAGGCGAGGGATTTCATCTTCTCCTACATAACCGCCATGCCCACGTACGGATTGGTCGCCACCGGAACAAAACGCTTTATCTCCAGCTCCTGCCAATACGATGACACCTATTTTGGAATCATCTCTTGCATAAGTAAAAGCATCCAGCAGTTCGTTAACCGTTTGTGGACGGAAAGCATTGCGAACTTCCGGACGGTTGATGGTGATTTTTGCAATACCATCATATGTTTCATAAAGAATATCTTCGTAATTTCTTTCGTTTACCCATTCAATTGTCATGGAAACTCCTCCTTTAAAACGCTTTCCGTTTCTTATTCTAGCACGAATTCGCTGACAATTTCAGCAAAAAACTCCGGTTGTTCGACATGAACCGCATGCCCAGCCTCCCGAATCACGTACAGCGAGCTATCTGATAGCTTTCTTTTCATACGTTCATTGATAGATACAAACTTCTTGTCCCACTCGCCAACAATCAGTTGGACTGGCAATTCCAGATGCACTAACTGTTCCCACCATGAGGGCTGGGCACCAGTTCCCATGCCGCGGAGTGACAGTGCTAAACCAGCTGCAGACTGGCTCAATCTTTCTTCCCGAATTTTTCTTTTCACTTTTTCCGGGAGTCTTCGTTGGGAATCAAATAGGGGAAGGTTTTCCCAAAAGTCGACAAATGATAGGATCCCTTCAACTTCTAACTTTTTGGCCAGTCTTTCATCCTTACTAATCCTTGCTTGCTGATCCTCACTCGATTCCAACCCGGGAGAGGCACTTTCTAAAATAAGTTGTGCCACATAATCCGGATATAAAGCAGCAAAGGAAAGGGCCGTTCTCCCACCCATGGAATATCCTGCCAGGGTAAGAGAAGAAAGGTTTAATTTATCTATTAAGTATTTCAAGTCATGACAAACCCGTTCCATCGATAACCTGTAATCCGTGTTATAAATGGTTTTCCCATGCCCGGGCAGGTCAATCGTTATCACTTGTAACCCTTTATTTATTAGCACCCCAGCTACGTCATCCCATGTCCGAGTGCTTCCGGTAAAACCGTGCAGCAACATCATAGGAGGGCCTTGGCCATTGATTTCCACCCAGTATTTTGTGCCATCAATTGTATGATACATAACGATCAACCCTTTAACTGTTTACCAATAGCTTCTTTGACGCTTTCCCATTTTGCCCTATGGTAAGGAACATTTTCTTCCCGTCTCGTCCGGACCTCTATCACCGATAAACCTGATGAAGCATAACTTTCAGCCAATGCATTTGTATAGTCCTCCCACGATTCTGCCAGGCAATAAGAGCCGCCATAAGCTTCCACAAATGGTTGAAATTCAATGCCCATGGGAGTGCCGAACAACTCCTCATAATGTTCAGGATGGCTGGCTTGCGGCAAGTAGGAAAATATCCCGCCCCCATCATTATTTATCAGAACAATTGTGATGTTAAGGTTCTTTTGTTTAGCAATCAACAACCCGTTCATGTCATGGAAAAAGGATAAATCTCCAATCAGCAATGTTACCGGTTTACCATTGGCACCTGTACCCAAGGCAGCAGACACGACACCATCAATGCCGTTCGCGCCCCGGTTAGCCATGATATCGACTGCTTTTGGCGTAGTCATGAAGAAAGTATCGACATCACGGATTGGCATGCTATTGCCGACATATAAAATAGACTGGTCAGGTATCACTTCGGCAAGCTTGACTACTGCATGACCTTCATTCATACCTTCTTCAGGTGATTCCGCAAGCAGCAGGTCTTTCGCAATCCGATTCATACTTTTCCAGGTATCAAGCCAGCTATATTCCACAATAGGCTCATCCAGCCGTTCAGCTAACTGCTCAGAGAAAATAACAGGGTCGGCATAGATGGCTGCAGTCTCGACACCTGCTGGTTCACGGTATCCTGCCTCCGGTTCCACTATGAAGTGAAGCGGGGCATTCAGGGAAGTCAGCCATTGTAAGTAAGGCTTGGAAACCGGCATCGCTCCGAAACGGATAATAAACTCCGGCTGCAGTGCCTGTTTAATTTCATCATGCTTTAAAATCGCATCGTACGTCTCAATGATATTATTCTTTTCATACTTATTTGCTCTAAGCTGGGACAGTGGATCTGCCAATACAGGAGCACCGATGCGCTTAGCCAAATAGGCGAGCGCTTCACCAAGCTCAGGGTCCATCTGCGGTCCGCAAACTATGACGCCTTTGGAAAACCCTTTGAGTTTTTCAATCAGACTATCCAGATGTTCACGATCCAATCCCCGCTTGCCAATGACCGGGCTCTGTTCTTTTGTGGCCCTGTCAGTTTCCCATAAACCTGGTAAAGTAAAGTCAGGGATCAAAGGTTCCCGTAACGGCAGGTTGATTTGGACAGGACCAGCATTCCCAAGAATTGCTTCCTGAACAGCACGACCAGCGGTAGTATTCGCATAACGGAGCATTTTTTCGCTCCCTTCTGGCAATGCAAGGTCATGGAACCACTTTACGTACTCCCCGTACAAGTTCAGTTGTTCTATTGCCTGGGGAGCCCCAACATCCCGAAGTTCATGAGGCCGGTCTGCAGTGAGTACAATTAAAGGAATCCTGCTGTAGAAAGCTTCAATCACAGCAGGATAATAATTGGCAGCAGCGGTGCCGGAAGTACATACCAGCGCTACAGGCCTTCTTCGTTCTTTTGCCATGCCAAGAGCAAAGAAGGCAGCCGAGCGCTCATCCAGGTTAACCCAATGATTAATTTCATCGTATTCAGCACAGGTCATGGCGATTGGAGTAGAACGAGAGCCAGGCGAGATGACAACATCCCGTACCCCCGCCTCCACTAATCCTTGCACAAACTTGGCCATGTACCTGGTCAGTGTCTCGGTGTGTTCCATCATGCTCCTCCTAGTACGGCTAACATCGGTGTAAACTTAATTGCTGTTTCTTCATATTCCATTTCGGGATCCGAATCTTTTACTACGCCACAGCCCGAAAATAAGGATGCCCTATTTTGTTCAATCAATGCAGATCTTATGGCGACGGCGAATTCCCCATTTTGATTCGAGTCGAACCATCCTACCGGACCGGCATACCAGCCTCGATCAAGGGGTTCAAACTCCCGGATATATTCAATCGCTTCCTCTTGTGGCAATCCTCCCAACGCCGGTGTCGGGTGCAGACGGGAAACGACATCCAGTAATGTATGCTCCTGCTTTAATCTTGCCCTTACTGGTGTATAAAGGTGTTGAAGATTCTTTAATGGATAAAGTACAGGCGAGGCTGGAATATCGACGTTTTCACTGCAGGCTTCGATCGCCTCACGTATCATCCGGACAACGAACTGGTGCTCCTCCAGGTTCTTTTCGTCCATCAGGAGTTCCTGCCCCAGCTTTTCATCCTGTTCGGCTGTCTCCCCTCGAGGGATTGTCCCCGCAAGACAGGTAGACAATAAGTTTTGATTTTCCACTTTAACCAGGCGTTCCGGGGTAGCCCCGACAAATTGGGCACCATTACTTTCAAATGCGAAAATATAACTGTTCGTCTGGGTGTCATCCAGATGCTGAAGTACTTGAGCTATGTCAACATTTTCATCAAACTTCAACCGCATCTCCCGTGCCAGCACTACTTTATCCACCACTCCGGCTTCAATATCTTCCGTTGCTTTCTTAACCAACTGTTTCCATGCTTCCGGTTCGATTTCGGTTTGTTCCAAAATTTCCGGAGTACTAAAAGAACGGTTAGTACATTGCAACAATAACGCCTTAGCTTCTTCCCATTGAAATTTCAATTGTTCTTTATGGTCATCCGGGTAAATGATGGCATTAATGGTAAGATAATGGTCACTCCCCACTTTCGTCAGTAAATAGCCCGGAATTTCCAGCTGACTGTTTTCAAAAGAAGCCCATAATTCGGTACTTACTTTGAAAGGATCAAAGCTGAAACCTCCCATGGCTACTGGACCGGTTCCCTTTTGCTCATAGCGATCGAACCTGTAGGCGTGCTCCATCAGCTTCTTCCATTGAAATTGTATATCCTGAAAACGGTCGTTTTTTGGTGAAGCTAAACGTACAGCCGCACCAACTCCTGCCATTACAAAGTCTTCATCGGCACTTTTCCAAAAAAGTCGGGTATCACCCATCACCGATGCTCCCACATAAAACAAAATCGGGTCAATTGGTTCTATATAATCAACGAAACTTACCAGCTGCTCTTTATTGGTCTGTTTCGCTTTATTCAATGCCTGATCTATGACTTCATCCAGTGTCGCTGCTTCTGTATGAATCATACGTGTCCCCCCTGAGTACCAGGAATGATAGTCTTAGAGAATACTAAGACTAAGCCCTATATAAGTCACCCTGCTCACGAACGGGTGTATTACTTCCATCCTGTTTTTCACTTCCTTTTCTATTTTATTCTCTTTTTGGACAGGACTCAAGGAATCCCTACTTATATCCAATAGTTTCTTACATAGATTGACACTTTCTCCTTGATTCCATAAACTTAAGATTGATTGTAATAATTTGATAGAAATAAAGGGAGAGAACAACTATGAATCCTGTGCAAGGTCAAGATATAAAGGCTTCCTTGAATGAAAAGGGAGGTTTTCAAGTTTGGTGGCGGCTGCTTCGTCCCCATACGTTGACAGCAGCATTCGTGCCAGTATTCATCGGAACGATGCTGGGCGTACTGGATGGGGGGTTTCATGCAGGGCTGTTTCTTGCTATGCTGACAGCTTCCATATTGATACAAATCGCAACAAATATGTTCAACGAGTATTATGATTATGTAAGAGGGCTGGATAATGAAAACTCTGTCGGTATCGGTGGTACAATCGTCAGGGATGGTATTTCCCCTAAAACGGTATTAACGTTGGCGCTTTCTTTATTCGGCGTTGCTATCCTGCTTGGTATTTATATTTCAGTAACAACCAGCTGGTGGGTTGCTGCTATCGGTGCTATTTCCATGTTATTCGGTTATTTGTATACCGGTGGCCCTTATCCAATCGCTTATACTCCATTTGGCGAATTGGCAGCAGGATTCTTCATGGGCACCATCATTATCGGCATCAGTTATTTTATCCAAACCCTTACAATCCATGGAGGAGTCCTTTGGATTTCCATACCAGTCGCCATTTTTGTTGGCGCCATCTTACTTGCCAATAATATCCGGGATTTAGATGGAGATAAAGAAAACGGACGGAAGACAATTGCCATCCTGTTAGGAAAACAAGGCGCTATCCGCTTCCTTGGAGCATTATTCCTCACATCCTATCTATTAACATTGATTTATATCATCCTTGGCCTACTGCCATTATGGAGCTTCCTTGCGTTTTTGAGCATAAAGAAAGCAGTTCCGGCAGTGAAAGGATTCGTTGGTAAATCACAGCCAATTGAAATGATGCCGGCTATGAAGGCAACTGCTCAAACCAATACAATCTATGGTTTCTTATTAGGTGTCTCTTTGTTACTACAAATCTATGTACCTATTTAACATCAAGCGGCAAAGGTTTTTGCCGCTTCTTTTTACATCCTGTGATGTTTTATTGAAGGTTTTACGGGAAATACTTACAAAGGAATGAGTGTAATGGAATTACAATTCGACAATACGATGATGGAAGCGTTAGGGATGGAAGTAAAAGAACTGGAGAAAGACAAGGTGGTCATGACGATGCCGGTACATGCTGCGACTCACCAGCCACTTGGATTTCTTCATGGGGGAGCTAGTGTCGCCCTTGCAGAATCAGCAGCAAGTATAGGTGCATTTCATAATATCAATCCGGAAACACACCGCGTATTTGGAGTTGAAATCAACGCTAACCATATCAAAAGTAAACGTGACGGCGCCGTCACAGCCACCGCTGTACCTTTCCACATTGGCAGGAACACGATGGTTTGGGAAATTAAAATCACCGATGAAGCCGAAAAGCTTATTTCCATCTCTCGCTGTACGATTGGTGTAGTTCCTCTATAACGATACTAGTGTTTCGAAAGGAGACGAAGCCATGCTTAATGATAAACAAATCCAGGAATTCAAAGAACGATTATTGGAAATGAAAAAGGAAACAGAACAGGATCTCGAAAAATATAGCGACTCTCTGGGAAATCAAGACTCCTCTGCGGAAAGCCATCAGGAATTGTCTGATATGCCTGATCACCCAGGCAACCATGGGACAGAACAGTTTGAGCGTTCCAAGGATCAGACATTTTACGAAAAAGCACGGGAACGTATGATGGAGATTGAAGATGCCCTGCAACGAATCGAAGACGGAAAATACGGACTTAGTGAAAAATCAGGCGATCCAATCCCTGTCGAACGGTTGGAAATCGAACCTACCGCTCGCTATACAGTAGAAGAGAGTCAGGAGATAGAAGGACGGTAATACACCGTTCTTCCTTTTTAGCCTGTGTCTCTGTTAAAACTCCATGCTTATGTTAAAGATAAGCTCCCTTTTCTTGAAGGCTCAGTTTCGAGATAGTTTGTTTCCGTTACGGTAGTAACGGTGTGGAGGTCCGGGAAATTACTCGCTTTCCGTGGGCATGTGGTGAGCTTCCTCAGGCTTCGCCTTGCGGGATCTCACCGCTCATGTTCATCCCACTGGAGTCTCGCAATTTCCCGGACCTCTTTGCGTTTATGAGAGAAACGGAAACATCAGTATATCGTTCTTCGAACCAAGAGTGAGCTATACATGAAATATGAACTTAAAGCCGCATCTTTATTCAATTATCCATTAAAAGTAGAAGACATCTGCAATATAAGAGGGGTTCTTTTCTCCCATCCTTCGGATTGGGTGGTTGGGAAACTGCGAGACTCCCGGGGTAGAAGGATCTAGGCGAGATCCCACAGGGCGATAGCCCGAGGAAGCTTTTATGGTAAAGAACCGCAGATACCTCGAAATCAAGCCTTCGACTTTTCGCCCGTTTTGTTGAATAAATTTTATAACAAGATTGCAAAAGGAGAGAGTACTATCGGTAGATTAATTAAATTTATAGCTGTTTTCATCCTCATATATGCCGCTTTTTCACTAGCTGGATTTTTGTTTCCTGTTGATCGTCCATGGTATGACGGGCTGGATAAACCATCCTGGACACCAAGCGGAAGTACGATTGGAATAATATGGGCAATATTATATGGTTTCATTGCTTTCTCCATCACTTATGCTGGTTTCAAAAACGGTTTCAAGCAATTAGGAGTATGGTTCTGGAGCATCTTTATATTCAACTATATAACGAACCAGTTATTCAGCTTCTTACAATTTGATTTAAAAGACTTGTTATTAGCCTCTGTAGATACTTCTTTAGTGGCATTAAGCAGTTTACTGTTAGTTATTCTGCTCTTCAGGTGGGAAAAGCTAAGCTCATTATTACTTATTCCTTATTTCCTTTGGAGTTTATTTGCCACGTTCCTGGCCTTTACTTTCTTTCAGATGAATCCCAATCAGACCTTCTTTCCATGGATGTAAAAAGCCTTGCCTGATTCACACGCAAGGCTTCTAAGCTTGGAATTTATGTCAGGTTGAGATTTTTATTGTGGCAAATCATGGCTATAGCAATGTATTTATCTTGAATTAAGCGCCCTTCTTGTTTCGAGCAGGAGCTGCTGATAAGATATTTGCTTTTTTAAACCTCCTTACCTGGCGTCGTATATAACAGAAGGCAAGTATTTCTTCCTCGTTCACCCGAAGGACTTTAACAACCCGATGAGTAAAATCGTTGCCCTTGCTGAGATAGATCAACTCTATTGTTTTGCCACTTTCCTTCGCTCGACTTAGGATGTTATCTATGTGCCTCATTTTGTCACCTCCGAAAACGAACATCTGTTCTCATTATACCCTTATCGTATTCGGTAGTACACATGAAAATTCATCCATCAATCCAAAATAATATTATTGTCTTCCTATTTTGCGGCTAATAAAAAAGAGAGCCGGAACCCTCTTCTCCTGCCACAGGAAAAATATGAAGCTTATTGCAGCATTCGCCCCGTTCAGCTCACTATTTTCCTGATGGAGATCTAAGAAATTTCCTAACTCTCAATAAAATCTTATCTAGTCAAATACATTGTTCTAATCCTCTAAAGGATTAAGGCTTTCTTTTCCTGTCATATTGGAAATCATTTCCACCAGTAAATCAATTTCTTCGTCGATATCTTTGATGCTGGCCGTTTCTACTGGGGAGTGCATATATCGAAGCGGAAGAGAAACCAGGCTTACCGGAACCCCTTTTCCTGTCAGCCTCATTCTGTCGGCATCTGTTCCCGTAGCTCTTGGAGTCAGTTCATATTGCACCTTCATTTCAAGAGATTTTGCCGTTTTTTCAAGTAGTTGATTGATCTTCCGGTTAATCGGTGCTCCTTTAGCTAGTACAGGCCCAGCTTCTAAGCGGACATCCCCATATTTGTTTGTATTAACGCCTGGGTAATCGGTTGCGAAGGTGACATCACAGGCAATCGCCATCGTTGGTTCAATTCCAGCTGCTGCAAAATAGGCGCCGCCCATATTTGTCTCTTCATTGACAGTGGAAGCGGCATAGACACCCACTTTCAATTTTTTCTTTGAGAGTCTGCGCACTACTTCTCCCACAATGAAAGCACCTGTACGATTATCAAGCCCTCTTCCAGCTACATAGCGGTCCATCATCACTTCCGGTTCCCGCTTATAGACCGCCAAATCACCTATTTGCACCAGTTCTTCCATGTCCTCTTTTGATTTAGCTCCACAATCAATAAACAGATCTTCCAGACCAAAGTCATCCTTAATCCCACCATGATGCTGGGCGTTAACCCCAATGACTCCTGTCACTGTTTTTTGATAGCCAAGTACTTGTACCTTCATACCGATTGCAGCTTTGGGGTTAATTCCTCCCATTTTGTCAAAATGCAGGTAGCCTTTCTCATCAATCCGATTGATGACCAATGCGATTTCATCACAATGTCCAGCTAAAAGTATTTTGAAATCAGCTTTGGGATTGAGAACAGCAATTGCATTGCCTGCATTATCGGTGAGCATTTTATCAACATAAGGGCTAAATTCTTTCATCCATTTCTTTTGGATCTCCATTTCCATACTGGAGGGGGATGCTGTGTTTAATAATTCCAATAAAAAGTCCCTGCGTTGTTGTTCCATATTTGTTCCTCCTTCTACCACTGCTTTCTCCATCATACCAAAAAATCAAATCGCAGATGAGAATGTTTTTTTAAGAAGATGTTTTATGTTACACAAGCTTCTTTTACACTTTGATAACTTATTAAAAATGTGTGCATGAATCATTACAAATCGGGGAATGGATTCTTGATATGTTCATTATTACGAGGAGGAGCTAACATGAATCTGGAAGAATGGTTTGAAAAAGGAATAACTGCACAAGAATATGTAGAATCAATGGGTAAATACCAAAAAGATTTTATTCATATATATGAGAACTTCCATATCCCTACGGATGATCAGCCCTTTTTTGAGTATTTGCAAAAACAGAATTTACGAGTGATCGTTTTAACAGAAGATTGGTGCGGAGATGCCATGCTTAACATACCTATTTTGTTAAAGTTCGCCGAGGCAGGTCACATGAATGTTCATTTGTTATCACGTGATGAAAACCCGGAATTAATGGATGACTATCTGACAGGAGATGCCAGGTCTATTCCTATTTTCATTTTTATTGATCCGGAAGGAAATGAAGTAACCCATTGGGGGCCGAGAGCAGAGGCTATTCAACAATTTATCGAAAAATCCAGAAACGGTCTGCCTAAAAAAGATCCAAAAGATTACCAACTGAAAGAAAAGCAAATGTTTCAATTCATAACGAAAGCTTACCGTGATAACCAGGACTTTTGGAGTGAAGTATATGACAGTTTAAAACAGTCACTCGGACAGTTGGAATCAAGCCTGCCATAACACGGCAGGCTTTTTTAAAATTGTATTATCGAAGGAAAGGTTGTCTATACTTAATGTTAGAAAAGCTTGTTTTGTCATTTTTTGCTAACCCTGATAATTATCTACTTTAAATGCTAGAAAGGAGGCGTACCTGTATGTATGGTTTTGTTCAATTTTATTTCCGTTTACCAATATTCGTGCGCCTTTTTCTCACGGTTATCATCTTCATGGTGTTTTTTGGGAGTGTCATCCATTTGCTTGAGCCCAGTCATTTTCCCACACTTTTTGATGGCGTATGGTGGGCATTCGTTACAGGATCGACTGTAGGTTACGGAGATTATGTACCGTTAAGCACTACAGGAAGGATTGTTGCTATTTTACTGATTCTAGCAGGTGGGGGCCTTCTGACTTTTTATATGGCAACTATATCTGCAGGAACGATTAAATATGAACGTGATTTATCAAGTGGAAAAGTCGCCTTTAAAGGAGAAAATCATATTATCGTGGTGGGCTGGAATGAACGCACAAGACAACTGATTGATATCATGCAAAAACAAAAAGACCCGGAAAAAGTAGTGGTCATTGATAAAACAATGAACATGCTCCCCTACCGAAAATATCCGGTTCATTTTATACGTGGTGATTTTTACGAAGATAAAATCTTATTGATGGCAAATATAACCAAAGCTCGTAAAGCTCTGATAACCGCTGACCCTTCGCAATCGGAAGATAAGGCAGATCAGGCAGTTATATTAGGTATTGTTGCGATGAAAGGCTGCAACCCTGACCTTAATATAACAGCTGAAATTCTTACCGACAAACAGGTCATCAATGCAGAGCGGGCAGGAGCGAAAGACGTCATCCGATCCAACGATTTTATGAGTTCTTTATTTTACCATGAACTTTATCGGAACGACCCTGTCCAACCATTTAAATTGTTATTGAAAATCCTGACGGAGGAACAGTTTTATGAACTCACCCCACCCACCCATTTAATTGACGCAAACTTTTCAACAGGGGCAGCTTACTACGCTGAAAAAACTTCCATTCTCATTGGATTGCTAAGACAAAATTCCTTGCTGATTAATGTCGATCCACAAGAATCAATACGTGAGGACGACCGACTGGTTTTATTGTCACCGAAGTAAATGAGCTTCCAGCTCTCTTACTAGTTCTCTGCCGATTTCAACATATTTATCCGGAACCGAAGCATCGGGGTCAACGGGTTCAGAAAATTGGTCAATGGAAGCTTTACCGACACCAACATGTACGTGATCGTCCATCCCTCGCTGATATTTATGGGAAAGTAGAAAAGGCTCACCTAATTCAACTATTACATGGTAGTCGTCTAAGGACCCTTGTTTTGCTTGAAATGGGACACGCAGAAACTGGTAACCTCCCTCGTCAGCAATCTTATAATCAAAATAACCATGGTCATAATCCCAGTTGCCACCTATTTGATAACCTAGAGGTTTCAAGGTCTGTTCTAATTCGCTCAAAGTGAAAGCTTCACCTGTCAGTTTTGAAGTTACAGGAATCACAATCATCACTCCTTTCTTGTTACCTTCCCCAAAATCATTGAAGTTTATGAACATAAAAAAACCCCGCTTCCCGCGGGGCTTTGCTATTTTTACTTACAACCGTTTTTCCAGCTCTTCTTTTTCTTTTTCGAATCCTGGTTTACCAAGCAAGGCGAACATATTCTTCTTATACGCCTCGACTCCCGGCTGATCGAAAGGATTGACACCTAATAAATATCCACTGATGGCACAGGCTTTTTCAAAGAAATAAATTAAATAGCCAAATGTATAGGCGTTCAACTCAGGAACATGAACAGTCAGATTCGGAACCTGACCATCTGTGTGTGCAAGCAAAGTACCTTCATAGGCCTTTTCATTAACTTCATCTACTGTCTTACCTGCAAGATAATTCAAGCCATCCAGGTTCTGTTCGTCTTCTTCAAGCGTAATATCTGATTTTGGTTTCTCTACTTTCAATACCGTTTCAAACAGGTCTCGCCGGCCATCCTGAACATATTGGCCAAGGGAATGAAGATCTGTCGAGAAGTTTGCGGATGCAGGGAAGATTCCTTTCTGGTCTTTCCCTTCACTTTCTCCAAACAACTGTTTCCACCATTCCGCAAAATATTGTAAGGCTGGTTCGTAATTAATAAGCATTTCAATCGACTTGCCTTTATTGTAGAAAATATTCCGTACAGCAGCATATTGGTATGCTGGGTTTTCGCTCAGTTCAGAACCACTCAATTCATCCATTCCTGCTTTCGCGCCTTCCATCATGCTGTCGATATCAATACCACTGACCGCTATCGGCAGCAGCCCTACCGCTGTTAATACAGAGAAACGGCCACCGACGTCATCCGGTACTACAAAGCTCTCATAGCCTTCTTCATCAGCTAATGTTTTCAGAGCGCCCTTTTGCTTATCCGTGGTTGCATAGATACGCTTACGAGCTTCTTCTCTTCCATATTTCTCTTCCAGAAACTTACGGAACAATCGGAATGCGATGGCAGGTTCCGTTGTCGTGCCACTTTTGGAAATGACATTGATGGATACATCTTTATCTTTCAATACATCAAACAGTTCATTCATATATGGCGCGCTAATACTATTACCAACAAAAAATACCTGTGGTGTTTTTCGCAGTTCACCGCTCATTTCATTGTAAAAGCTATGGTTCAGCATTTCTAATGCTGCACGAGCTCCTAAATACGACCCGCCTATACCGATAACAACCAGAACGTCACTATCTGACTGTATTTTCTCTGCTGACTTCTTTATACGGCTGAATTCTTCTTTATCATAAGTTTTAGGAAGGTCAAGCCATCCTAAAAAATCATTGCCAGCCCCTGTCTTTTCATGTAAGGCATAATGCGCGAGCTTGACTGCATCTTCCATATAATCCAATTCGTGCGTTTCGAAAAAAGGTAAAGCTTTTTCATAATCAAAGCGAATATGTGTCACTTTTATCCCTCCAGTTTTTCTGAATAAAACCAATCCAATTTCACTTTAGCGGAACACACCGTGCAATTCAAGCACGCTCCAGGATGAAAACGGATACAAGTGAAAATTATTTTTAAAAGCCGTCTAGCTGCCTGCCAGACGGCTTTATTGTCATTATTTGGACATTTCTAGAATAGATGCTACATCATCGTTCTCCAACTTATTAAAGTTACCGAAAGAACCACGTTTCATTGCTCTATCCACAATCAGATCAAATTTCGAATCATCGATATCATAATCCCGCAAAGTTTCAGGAGCACCAAGTGATGACCAGAACTTACGCAATTCTTCAATCCCTTGCAATCCAGCTTCACGGTCTGATTTACCTTCTGCATTGACGCCAAACACCTGGACAGCCAATCGCTTGAAGCGGGCAGGGTCCTGATCAAGGTTGTGCTTCATCCAATTCGGGAAGAGGATTGCCAAACCTCCCGCATGAGGAATATCATAAACTGCCGAGACAGCATGTTCGATGTTATGCGTGGCCCAATCACCACGATAACCCATCTGGAGCATGCCATTTAACGCAATCGTACCCGCATATAAAATGGTTTCCCGGTGCTCAAACGACTCCAGGTCATCCAGCAGCTTCGGCGCTGTTTCGATGACAGCCCTTAAGACCCCTTCACACATTTCATCTTGTACAGGTGATTTCGTGGGATTATGGAAATATTGCTCTAGAATGTGGGACATCATATCTACAATGCCATAAATCGTCTGATCACGAGGTACAGAAATAGTATGAGCTGGGTCAAGTATAGAGAATGAAGGATACGTATATGGAGGATAGCCCCAACCATATTTTTCGTTTGTCTCCCAGTTAGTGATTACTGCTCCTCCGTTCATTTCAGAACCAGTCGCCGCCAGAGTGAGCACTGTACCGAATGGTAAAGCTCCTTCCGGAACAGCTTGTTTTGTAACAAGATCCCATGCGTCTCCTTTATATTTTGCACCAGCCGCAATCGTCTTCGTACAATCGATTACGCTTCCTCCGCCGACCGCTAAAAGAAAATCAATATCCTCTTGCTTGCATATATCCACACCTTTTCGGACGGTAGCAAGCCTTGGGTTTGGTTCTACTCCAGACAATTCAAATACTTCCGCACCAAATGTTTTCAATTTATCCAGCACTTTATCATATATGCCATTTTTCTTGATGCTACCTCCACCATATACCATAAGAACTTTCTTCGTTCCTTGTGGAAGCTCATCAGGAAGCTTTTCCAGCTGGTCTTTGCCAAAAATCAACTTCGTTGGATTATGAAATTGAAATGCATCCATTTTTATCAAAACTCCTTTCTTTCCCAATTAATTATGACGAACTTATCCAAATTTCTCAAAACATAAGCAATATGCATATTATATGGATTTCGAGAAAACCTAACAGAGAACCTATTCTTAACTAATTGGAGGGAAAAACATGGATACAATTAAACGGATAGCATTAATACTAACAGTTATAGGAGCAATTAACTGGGGATTGATTGGATTGTTCCAATTTGACCTGGTTGCTGCCATCTTCGGCGGTGGTGAACAAAGTGGTGCATTTGCCCGTATCATCTACACGCTTGTCGGTATCAGTGGTGTTATTGCACTATCTTATTTGTTCCGTCCAGAGCTCGAAACTGCTGACCGGACAGAACCGAATACTACTCGATAAAAACAACAAGGCAGTCACGATGAGTTCGTGACTGCCTTGTTCATATCTGCCTGGTCAAAAATAGTATTAGTTGTTTTTGTTATAGGTCTTAGAGCGATCTTCCGATTGCTCAATCCAATCTTGCAACTTGTCTTTCAACGTGTTGAACCCTGCTGAATTATCTTGAGTTTGTGCTTGTGCAGGCTGGGAATTACGTAGACGACGAGGCTGCTTCTTAGGTGCTTCCTGAGTAGCACGGATAGAAAGAGAGTACTTGTTCTTCTTTTCGTCGATATTCAGAATTTTAACCTTTACTTCATCGCCTTCGGATAGGTGTTCATTAATATCCTTTACATAACCGTGAGTCACTTCAGAAATATGAACCAAGCCTTGGACTTGATCGTCAAGGGCAACGAATGCACCGTATGGCTGAATTCCAGTAACTTTACCTTCTAATACTTGACCTGTTTCGAACTTCTCTGACATGCTATACAACTCCTGATTTATATATTATTATACTTTTACGCAATTATTGATTCTATCACATTAATCAGCTGGTGGCAAAGAATACTCGCAAATTGCAACAAAAGTTCTAAAAAAACAGGAGTTATAATAGAGGTAGGCGCTTAATGTTACTGATCGAATGTTTTAATTTATCGAAATGAAACATCCTATTCCATAAAAAAATCAATGAATCTATGAAAAAATTATTTAAAACAGGTTTAAACAATGTTTAATTTGGTAATAATGAGTAACGTAAGACTTTCTCGTATTCCCCCTGTATAAGCAAAGCGGTAACCGCTTTGCTTTTTTTTATTTGTTAGACAAGTTTTTCGTGCAATGTAAGAATTTCAGGAAAGAGGTTTTCCTCTTCCCGGATAAAATGAGCAGTAACTGCCTCCAGCGCAAAACGGAGGCTGATTAACACATTAGCTTTTTGTATTTCTACTGTCCTTTCATGATAACGCTCAGCCATGAATAAGAACTGTTTGATGTATTGTTTTATTTGTTTATGTTCTAAATCAAAGGTGAAATAAAGATAACCATGTTCTTCCGTTTCATTTAACAATAAAGGAAAGAGTTCCTTCTCTTCTGAAAGCAGATGGGCTTCCAATTGTTCATAGAAATGCTTGACTGGCAAAACAAGTTCCTTCATATCCTCATAAGAAATCCGCACAGACCGCTCAAGGTTAGTCAAACAGTCATCAATGATCTTCATTTCTGACTGCAGGGACTGGTGATCCTCCAGGAACTGATCTAATAGTAATGGTAGCCCGCCGTCATTATGCAACATTTCTATCACCTCCTGTTATTCTCTTACAATATAGCTCATATTCCGGTTTAGAAACATGATGTTTGTCACAATCAGTTATTTATTTTAATAAAAACAGCTTATTTCTCATTTCTTACAGTTTTGGTTAAGATGAAAAGGTGAAGGTAATTAAAAGGAGTGATAAGAAATGAGCCGATTTTATGAAGTGAAAGACCGCATGGGTACACGCTCTGTGAAATGGGATATGGCGGAAAAGTTATTCAAATCCAAAGAAGTGCTCCCTATGTGGGTGGCAGACATGGATTTTCAAGCCCCGCAAGGCGTCATCGATGCTTTAAGGGAACGAGCAGCGCATGGCATTTTTGGATATACGTTAACAGACGAGTTAATTGGAGGGACGATATTCGACTGGGTAAAGTCACGGTATAATTGGACAATCGATACTAACTGGATCACCTATAGTCCAGGAGTCGTCCCCAGCCTACATATGATGGTGCAGGCACTTACAGAAAAAGGAGATAACCTTTTGATTCAGACTCCTGTCTATCCCCCATTCTATAAAGTAGTCGAACAGCATGAGCGCAATATTATCAAGAATGAACTGATCTACAGAGAGAATCGTTACGAAATTGACTTCGATGACTTCGAAAATCAAATAAAAAATAATGATGTAAAAGCATTCATTCTATGTAACCCTCATAACCCGGTAGGGAGGGTATGGACAGGAGAAGAGCTTAAGAAAATGGCAGACATTTGTTTAAAACACAATGTCCTCATATTTTCTGATGAAATTCATGCAGACCTTGTCCTTCCTGGATATAACCATACACCGATCGCTTCTTTGTCAGAAGATATCAACCAAAAAACGATCACCTGTCTGTCGCCTACCAAAACTTTCAATTTAGCAGGATTACAGGCATCGTATGTAATCACTGCCGATAAGAAATTGAAGAAAAAAGTGGATGATAAGTTCCTTGCTCAGGGAATGAACATGCTGAACACAATGGGTATTACAGCTTTAGAAGCTGCTTATCAACATGGTACAGAATGGTTAGAAGAACTCCTTGGAATCATAGAGGAAAACAAAAATTATGCGCTGAAACATTTGAATGCGACAGGAAAAATAGAAGTCGTAGAACCAGAAGGAACTTACCTCTTATGGCTTGATTGTAAAAAAACCGGGCTTGCGCATGAAGATTTGAAGACTTTTATGCAGGAGACCGCAAAAGTAGGACTTAATGACGGCGCCTCTTTTGGTAAAGAAGGCGAAGGATTTATGCGCATGAACATTGCCTGCCCTAAAGCGACACTCGAAGAGGGCGTAGACCGCATCGTACAAGCGGTGAAAGAACTTTAATATGAAAAAAGACGGGCCTATAAAGCGCCCGTCTTTTCTCATTCCTCTTTTTTATTCTTTTGGTCCATCGGATCGGTTGGCATCTCCCCGTCATCGTTTAATTGTATCTTTCCACAGGCTACACGTTCTCCCGCATCTCCCGCAGGCTGCGAAAAGCCATCGTCGATTGCTTCATGGATGACTAATGAAGTGCCTTCCCCTTTCATCAATGAATTTTTCCCATCCAGTAAGGTCGCTTCCGGAAGCATCACTTCCGCTTCCACTACCATCCCAGATTCATCTGCTTCTAAGTTAGGCATATCGCCTACATGAGGACCTTCCGTATTCATCAGCCCATGCATTTTTCCCGTAGGGTTATAGTGGTTGCCGGCACTTGTAAAATCAGGTTCTTCACACACCGGAAATTCGTGTACGTGAAAACCATGGGGACCAGGTTCTAAACCTTCCACATTTACCAGTACCTGGACTCCTTCCGACCGCTCTGTCAGTTTAGCTGTACCAATCATATCCCCATCCTGGTTATACATTCCGATCGTAGCATTTGATCTGCTGCTGCTTTGACACCCTATCAAACCTAAAGCAAGAAGACCTATAATAAATAACTTTCTATACTCCATGAGAAACGCCCTTTCCCTTGTTTCCCATAGCTTAACCAAATATTTATTCCTTTACACAAGCATTTGAAAAGAAGCGGCCATTAAGTCTTACTTAAATATAGCTTGTTGCTGATTTACCCATAAAGCCTTATTCAATAAAAGGTCCGAAAAGTCGAAGACTTGATTTCGAGATACTTTGAGGTCCGTTGCCGAACCAGAAGTAAGGGCGGCTGGGAAACGGGTCGCTTTCCTGTGGGGGGAGCCGCCGACCAAGGTACCTTTAAGTGTGATGAGGCATAAAGCTCGCTTTTTACTCATTTTATAGTCTTCCGTGCTGACCTGTTTCCGTTACACATAAAAACGCAAGGAGGGCCGGGAAATTGCGAGACTCCGATGGGAGAATAGTACATGGTGAGATCCCGCAGGGCTTTAGCCCGAGGAAGCTCACCGTACGCCCATGGAAAGCGAGTGATTTCCCGGCCCTCCTCTCCTAACCGTTACTAACGTAACGGAAACAAACTATCTTGAAACTGAGTCTTCAATTAAAGGGAGCTTAAATGTAAAAAGCCAGGGGCTCCCCTGGCTCATTTGTTAAGATAGTGGCTTGTGCTCTTCTTCGTTTTTGAATCGTTCTTCTGTACGTTCTTCTTGTTTCTTTGATACTCTAATGATCAAATACATAGTAAGTACTGCAAGAGCAATAAATACAGACAAAGATAATACAGCAGGAATGTATTCCGTTTTATCCTCTGGAAAATATAAAAAATCCATCATAAATGGCATCACTTCCTTATCAAATTACACGCCTAGTATATCAGATTTTCCAATCTCTATAAATAAAAAAAGAAGGATATATTTGTTACAATGAAACAAAGGAGGTTTGATTATGTCAGAGCTTAATATCGGAGACTCCGTAATCGCGCATTATAAATCAGGCAGTTATATCGGAAAAATCATCGAGGATCGAGACCGTTTTTATTTAGTTGAAGTATTAGCTGTAGAAAAACACCCGATGCAAGGAGATCTACATAACCCGGGGAAAACGGAAGATGTATTCTTCCACGAACGAAAAGCGCTGAGCCACCATGAAAAAGCGAATATTGCAAAATCCGCCGTAAAGGCCTATGATGGTGAGATACCTGATTACGAACAGTCGCTAAGAAATGCGGTGAACAGGTTGAGAGAGCGCCTGGAAAGAAAAGATTCTGCTTTCAATCAAAAAGCGCTGGATCAGGTAACTTCATTAGAAAAATCTTATTTTGGATAAAAAGAGGAGCTACACTGGGAAACCATGCAGCTCCTTTCAACTTCCAGGCACTTTTAAATCCCGTTTCTTTTTTTCCGGTTTACCATAAATAGCATTTGTTAACTTCGGGGCTAAGTCAAATAATAGCATGCCAAGAAATGCGGTGATAATAATATAAATTCCACTGAATATTTTGATGTTTCCACTGGCAATACTTGCGATAACAACGGAAAATTCTCCTCTCGCGCATAATGAAAACCCCGCGCGTAGTGATGATCGCTTTGAAAGCCCAAACAATTTCCCTCCGATTATACCTACTAATAACTTTGCGATAACTGACCATAGGACCAATACAAGCAGTAATAACGGAAAAGGAACCCCGTCTCCAAATTCAATGGAAGTACCGAAGTAAACAAAAAAGGTTGGAAGCATCAGATCCCTGACAGGTACCACCGTTTGTTGGACACGATCGATATTACCGATTTCGGCTAGCATCATTCCTGCTAAAAATGCTCCCAGAACTTCTGAGAGTCCTAAGTATAAAGCCATCCCTCCATACGTTAAAGCAATCCCTATCAAAAGAGCTATCTTGAAATCCTCATCATCAATCTTATCCAGGAATTGACCAAAGCGTTTGAAGAGTGTCTTACCAAGTACAATTGCACCTGCTGTCAATCCTATAATCTTTCCGACTAAAATAATCGAATCCACCATGGTAAAGCTATCTCCAGAACTGATACCTATCAGCACTGCGATCGCAATTGGCGCCACTAGATCTTCGAAAATCAACAAAGCCAAAATGAATTCTGTTTCTGTATTTGCCATTCGGCATTTATCATCTAACAGTTTTGCAGTTATAGAGGAACTTGTAGCATATGTAACAGCCCCGATCAGAAAGGCATGGAACAAATCCATTCCAAAGGCCATGGCCAGTATCATAGCGACTCCCATACTGAGAAAAACATCCAGGAAACCCGCGGGCCAAATTTTCTTGGCAATACCACCGAGCCTGTTTACACTGAATTCCAGTCCCAATAAAAAGAACAGTAGAACAATACCTATTTCACTTGCAAAGTGAAGCAATTCATTACCGCTGACAACATCGGCCAATACAATACCCAGCAGGATATAGAGAATGACATTGGGAAATTTTATTTTAAGGCTTAAGTAACCTAACCTTAGCTACGGGCTTTTCTGTTTCTTTTTAGGCTTTGATTCGCCTGAGTGGCGAAAATCAAAGCGTCCAATTGTTCTAATTTCATATTTTGTTCTTCTGTAGGTAAATGATTTACACCTTCACTCATATCATGTAACAGGGCTTGCTTCTCCGCTTCTAAACCATCCAGCCATCCTTGGATATTTGCCACAGAATTATTTTGCATCACAACCCCCTCCTTATACTTTTATTTTACTCTTTTTCATGCACAAAAATATCGACAAAAGAATGAATAATATGAAAGTTATGTGAATGAATGTATATTCATAATTATGGCAAATCATTGTCATATCAGTAAATGAAGGCGCTATATTTGTTTTTGATTTTTCACTGTGATAACTTGTAACTGTAGTAAACAATGTAAATAATGGAGGTTATACAATGAGTGTACATATTGGCGCTAAGCAAGGGGATATAGCGGAGACGATTCTACTTCCCGGTGATCCTTTACGCGCAAAGTATATAGCAGAAAACTTTTTAGAAGACGCCGTATGCTATAACGAAGTCAGAGGAATGTATGGGTATACGGGTACTTATAAAGGAGAACGCATCTCCGTACAGGGGACAGGAATGGGAGTACCTTCCATTTCTATCTATATCAACGAATTGATGGAAAGTTATGGCGTTAAAAAACTGATTCGCGTTGGAACTTGTGGAGCATTGCAAAAAGACGTCAAGGTACGGGATGTCATTCTGGCATCTACTTCTTCTACGGATTCTCAAATGAATCGAATGGTATTCGGTGGCATCGATTATGCTCCGACCGCTGACTTCTCACTTTTGAAAAACGCTTATGATACTGGTGAAGAAAAAGGCCTGAAACTTCGTGTCGGTAATGTTTTCACAAGTGACAGTTTCTACCGTGACAATGCGATGGATCTTTTTAACCAATTGGCTGACTATAATGTGCTTGGGGTTGAAATGGAGACTACAGCCCTTTACACACTGGCGGCAAAGTATGATCGCCAGGCATTGTCCGTGTTGACTGTTAGCGACCACATCCTAACCGGAGAAGAAACTTCCGCAGAAGAAAGACAAACCACCTTCAACGATATGATCGAAGTAGCCCTTGAAGCTGCAATTAAGTCTTAATAAAAAAGATTGGTTCCATGATCGGAACCAATCTTTTTTTATGCCTTTAAAATATAATTTGCCAGGGTTCTTGCCATAACACCGGTCGGCCCTTTTGGCCCTAAGTCGTGATCGGACTCCACTACGGACGTCCCAGCTATATCAATATGCACCCACGGAGTACCTTCCGCAAACTCTGCCACGAAAGCACCGCCCATGATTGGGTGAGCTTTTCTAGTTGGTGAGTTATTAAGATCAGCTACACTGCTTTTCCTGACTTGTGCTTGATAGTCTTCATTATAAGGCAGCAGCCACATAGGCTCACCCGCTTCATCTGAAGCTTTATTCAACTGGGCAAAAAAGCCTGGATCATTTGTCATTGCCCCTGTCATCCATTCACCTAGAGCCGTTACCATACCTCCAGTCAATGTGGCAACATCAATCAGTTTTTGGGCGCGGTGGTGTTTGGCATAAGTGAGACCATCCGCTAAAGCCAAACGACCTTCTGCATCGGTATTCAATACTTCAATTGTTTTTCCACTTAAAGAAGTAATGACGTCATCCGGTTTGAACGCACCGCCTGAAATCATGTTATCCGTTGAGGGGATGACCGCCACTACATTTTGAGCAGGCTTCAACCGCCCAATTATATCCATCGCCCCTAAGACAGCTGCTGCTCCTCCCATATCACCCTTCATACCTGGCATGCCTGTCTTCGATTTAATCGAATATCCTCCCGTATCATAAGTAATGCCCTTGCCTATCAGACCGATAACATCTGTCCACTCTGTACGCCCTTGATACTTTAGCACGATCATCTTAGGCGGTTCTTTAGAGCCTTGATTCACCGCAAGCAAAGCACCCATTCCCAGATTTTGCAAATCTTCTTTTTCAAGAATTTCTTCTTCAAATCCATGTTCTTCAGCTAATGTACGGGAGAATTCAGCCATATCATTAGCTGTCAATAAGTTAGCCGGGAGATTGACCAAATAACGTGAAGTGTTAGCTCCCTTACCAAACGCTTCTCCAACAGTAAGCGATTGCAGCAGATCTTCTTCCTTTTCTTCCTCGGTGATCAACACTAAGTCATCGATTACCTTTCTTGGCTGGTAATTGCTCGTTTTGTAATGAGGGAATTGATAGGTTGCCATAACCATCGCTTCCGTCATTGCTTTTGCCGTCAGCTCCTCCTTTGTTTCACCAAATGAAAAGCTATCATAAGCAATCGCAGCTTGAGTAAGACCATCCTTTTGCAGAAGTTGAAATAATTTCCCAAAGGCTTGTTTTAATTTCGTTTGTGTCAACTCTTTCTTCTTCCCAAGCCCTAGAAAATAAACGCGCTTTACCGTAATTTTTCCGTATGTAAGAATTTTAGAGACAGACTTATAGTTGTTGGAAATATCTCCGCTTTTCACATAACTATCTAAGCCATCGTCAAACTGTTCATTAAGTAATTGGTAAATCGGCTGTTGGTTTTTGTTTTCATGAAAAAGACCTACGATTAGGGCCTCGTCTTGTTCTAAAAGAGTCTTACGAATGGTATACAATGTTTCCACCTCCATAGTTATTAAAAGATTTCTCCGTCTTCCCCAATGTTCAAATAAAGCTGCGGAAATTCGGGGAGTTCATCCCAGCCTTTGCAGTCATCCTCTATGGAAAGTTGTGATATAATAGTCAAGCAATCATCTATAAAGTCAACTACCTCAGGGACTGCTATCCCCCAATACACACCATCATAATTTGAGAGATAGGTATGTGATGATAAAAGCAACGCGTGGGTACCTTTTACATTACCATAACTGTAATGATATAATGCCACACTTAAATGAAGCAAACCTTTGATAAACAGATTTTGCCGATCTGTTAACCATATTTCCTCAAGCAGATCATGGCACGTGTAAAAATCACCTTCATTGAAGGAAATGAAAAATTCATAATAAGACATTGGGTATAAGTTACACATCAGCAACCCCCGAAGGATAAGAATAAGATGTTACACCTATCATACCAAAGGGAAGTATAGAAATTATAGTTATACTAGCTGGAAAGGATGACAGGAAATCATGGAGTTATTGTATAACTTTCCATTGTGGTCTGCTATCATAGCGATTTTATTCGCTCAAGCAGTAAAAGTACCGATTCGAATGATTGCAACAAGAGATTTCAACCCGGGACTTGCGTTCAGTACTGGCGGCATGCCCAGCAGCCACTCAGCTGCAGTAACAGCCCTGGCCACAGCAGTAGGCCTGCAAGAGGGTTTTGATTCTTCTATGTTCGGCATTGCCGCTGTGTTCAGTATCATTGTCATGTTCGATTCGACTGGTGTAAGGCGACAAAGCGGAGAACAAGCGATTGTTTTAAATTTATTGATCAATGATTTTCAGCGCTTTGTCGATGAAGCCAAACTTTGGAACAAAAAACAAGAATTTGAAAAACGCGAGGAAATAAGAGAATTGCTTGGTCATCAACCGATTGAGGTGTTTTTCGGTGGTGTGACTGGAATTCTATTGAGCATTATTCTTTACTATGCGATTTTTTAAATCATCTGTTAACAAAAATACCCGCCTGCATAAGATACAGGCGGGTATTTACATTAGTTCTTTATGATATCTTTCCGAAACACTTGTAAGGCTTCATCATTGTTCCACTCATGAAATTGCTCTTCTGTGAGCGTACCATTTCCTTCTTCGATAACGTAAACATCAACTGTTTGTTTACCCCATTCGTTATAAACATCATCTACTGTGTGGTAGTAAAGGTCGATCTTATTCCCTTTAATAGCAGACCCTATATCAGCCACTACCCCGTAACCATATCCCGGGATAAATAAAATGGTTCCAATCGGGAATACATCTAAATCTGCAGCAATCGTGGAGTATAAATCTCTTTTTACTTCAATACCAGAATAAGTGATTCCATAGCCAGGATGCTCTGGCGTTTTTCCAGTTGACTCAGCACCTGCTGTATAACCGGTCGCTATAACAGTAGTAGTGGGATACTTTGTGACATCTATAGTATCTTCTAATGTGGCTGCTGCCCCAGTTGAGGCATTACTGATATATTGCTGATCTGGCTGCTGCTCATTCAGGGATTTTTGATTTAATACTGTTTTTCTGATTTCCAGACTATTACTTTTCAATGATACCGCTTCATGATCCTCTGTTAACCATAATTTCAAGTCATTTGCAGAAACGTTGGATATGTTCGTCGCTGTTGTGTACAGTGCCCCCACAAACAATAGATTAAAAACAACGCGAAATATCCATTTTTTCCATTTCATTGTTAACACCTCTCTCGGTGTCAGCTTGTCCAAGGGGACCATGAATTATTCATTTCTGCATAAAATGAAGGGTGATATACAAGAAAAAACCCACCTCAGCGCCCTTTTTTTGGCAAGAAGGTGGGTAAGTATTAAAACATCTGATAACCACTTTTTCTTAACATACGAATGACGATTCCCGCAGCAATCGTACCGGCAAAGCCCCCGGTTAAAATTAAAATATCAAAAAGCTTCAAATCAGCAATCATACTGAACACCCTTGGGAAAGCCCAGGAGGGTTCAGTGAAATATTTACCAAATGAAAAATCATCTACGATTAAGAATATGATCACTGGGTAGACAAAAGCCATAAACCAGGTCGATCTCAACAGCATATTCAAAAGAAAAGCAATGGAAAAAAACAGCACAAAATACAATAATATCCCTATCACTAGTTGAACAATATCCAACATGCTCCCCCTTTATGTATGTAAACTTGTATACAAGAATTCCAAACTACATTTTATTATGAGTGTAAGAAAAGCGCAAGCGCCCTGAAACACACAACATGTATTAGCGATACGGCTGGAGAAAGGCGTCCTCCCTTACGCAAAACGGATTGCTTATTTCAAGAGTGTCTGGCCAATAAGAAAAAAGCAAAGGCGGTATAACGCCTTTGCCTTGTATGATTAATGAAAAATATTGAATTTACCTTTTTTAAGCAGTAGTCCGATGCCGCCAAGCTTCAATAGATAGCGGTTATCGATCACTTTTTTCATAACAGAAGCAGACCATCCGAATAACTTTTTGCCATTGAAAACCACACCAATAGCATCATCATGACCTAGAGAAGCAACCGTTCCCTGAATGTTAGGCTCAAATGGTTCCAGTTCTTTTTCTCCTCTGGCTAATACTTTTACGTTATGAGCTACTGTATCAGCCTGTTGAATAGCCATTTGTGCGGTTGGCGGGTATGGACGATCTGTTTCTTCATTAATAATCAGCGCACAATCCCCTACAACGAATACATCATCATAATCAGGGGTACGCATGTCTTCGCGTACTTTCACACGACCGCGCATAGCTTCAAAACCGGACTCTTCTACGATAGAGTTACCACGTACACCAGCAGCCCAAACGACCGTATTGGAAGGAATTTCGACTCGTTCTTCATCTTTTTCATACACGAGCCCTTTTGGAGTAACTTCTTTAATCATAGCACCGATTTTAAATTCTACACCGCGTGATTCCAAGGAATTCATCGCATACTCTACTAGAGCAGGGTCAAAACCTGGAAGTGCTGTAGGTGCCGCTTCAACGTTAATGATTCTTACCTTTTCACGGGGAATGTCGTATTCCTTGCAAAGTTCTGGAACTCGGTTCGCTAATTCTCCAACAAACTCAATTCCAGTAAAGCCAGCTCCGCCTACTACGATGTTAAGCAGCTCTTCCCCTGGATCTTTGATATTATTGTATTTAGCAAAGTTGTATTCAATATGCTGACGGATCAAACGGGAACTGTTGATGTTACTGATTCCATATGCATGCTCTTTCAATCCTGGAATTCCAAACGTCTCCGCTTCAAAACCTAGTCCAATAACCAGGTAGTCATAGTCCAGAGTTGTATTTTCAAGCGTAACCTTTTTCTCATCAGGCTGAATCGAGAGAACTGTATCCTGGATGAAATCAATTTTGCTTGTATCGATCACATCTTTGATTTGGATACGCGTACGGTCATGATGCAATGTACCGGCAGCATTTTCATGAAGCCAAGTAGTCTGGTAATGATAGCTGTGCTTATTGACTAGCTTGATGTTTGCTTCATTGACACCTAAACTCTTTTGCAATTTGACTGCAGTCATAATCCCGCCATAACCGGCACCGAGAATGACAATATTAGGTTTCTTCATCATAATCACTTCCAATTAGTATTTTTCTGCATGTTTTCCTACTCTGCTTCATAGAGATTTACAATGTATGTGACAGTTTTCACACATGATTCCATAAAAAAAGAGCAGAATCATTTGTTATTTTGTCACAAAATCGTAATAACTTTTTCTAGTCACCATCTTAGACTCTTTTAAAATAATTTTCAACCCTTTCTCTATTAATCCGAATGTTAAGAATTTTCCTTTATGCGTAATTGGAATATTTCCACAAGAGCCCAAAAGGTTTTGTTTTATGATAAAATGGAAAAGGCTGCACAATTTAGTTGGAATAGGGGGAAAAGTTATGAGTAAAAAAGTACATGACATTACGGTCATCGGGGGAGGACCGGTCGGCTTATTTACTGCATTTTATGGTGGAATGAGGCAAGCAAGTGTAAATATTATAGAAAGTCTGCCAGAACTTGGCGGACAATTGACTGCCTTATATCCGGAAAAGTACATCTATGATGTCGCAGGCTTTCCTAAGGTTAGAGCTCAGGAACTTGTTGATAATCTGAAACAACAAGCAATGGCTTTCAATCCTACTGTTTCTCTGGATCAAGCTGTGGAGAAAATAGAAAGATTAGAGGATGAAACGTTCAAACTGACTACAACAAAAGGAGAGCATTATTCCAGAACTATTATTATTACAGCTGGTAATGGCGCGTTCAGCCCGCGTAAACTGGAGCTTCCTAATTGTTCCGATTACGAAGGAGTAAACCTTCATTACCACGTGCCCGATATGAATAAATTCGCAGGGAAGAAAGTAATGGTTTGCGGTGGTGGAGATTCTGCTGTCGACTGGGCTTTAATGCTGGAACCCATTGCAGATGAAGTTACACTCGTGCACCGGCGCGATAAATTCCGCGCTCATGAACATAGTGTGGAGAAATTGATGGCATCATCTGTCAATGTCAAGACACCATTTGCCCCAGAAGAAGTAATTGGCGAGGACTGCATCAGACAGGTTGTCCTTAAAGAGACGAAGGGTGACCGTGTAGAAACTACTGATGTTGATGACCTCATCATCAACTACGGATTCATATCTTCCTTAGGTCCGATCAAGGAATGGGATCTCGAAATAGAAAAAAACAGCATTGTCGTCAATTCAAAAATGGAAACGAACATCCCTGGCATTTATGCAGCGGGTGATATTTGTACCTACCCTGGCAAGGTAAAACTGATTGCTTCCGGCTTCGGCGAAGGTCCAACCGCTGTGAACAATGCAAAAGCATTTATGGATCCTGACGCAAGAGTACAACCGAAACACTCAACCAGTATGTTCGGACAATAAATTGAAAGAAAAGCCGCGATTCTTTTGGAGTCGCGGCTTTATTATAAAGAAACCCTCTTGGTTTATTTCGGTTATTTCAGCTCAATTTTGACCTTATGGCTATCATCTTCAGTGGAGTTTTCGTTTTCAGCTATTCTTGATTTCCAATTTAACTCAATCCACTCTATATCAGCGGCTTTACCATTCTCAGGATAAAAAATAAGCTGCCCTTCTTTTTTCTCTTCTTCATGGAGATCCCCTCCTAAATCATCAGAAAAAATCTCATCTGCCTCTACTTTTTCACCTGTTGAAGTGACTAAAATAGATTCATCTATATTTGTAGAATAGACGTTAGAGTCAGAATTGTTTTCCACCTTTATAGTCATACCCAGAGCCGATGTGGACACTCGTTCTCCTTCATCATTAATCATAGGAGCGTCATCGCTTACACCGATATCCTGAATCGTATAGCTCACCTCTTCAAATTCTTCGGATGCTTTTACCTCTTCATAGTATGTCCATGTATCCCCTGCTGTCTCTTCTTTTCTATCTTCACGAGAATTATGGCTGTTTTCCTCCGGCGTATCTTCATTCATTTCCGTCGTTTTATCGTTATTATCATCTGTTTTATCTACTTCTTCGTCTATGTTGCAGGCAGATAATATCAGCATAATAGCTACAATATAAAATGATTGAAAAAAGAGATTCATTCTTTAACTCCTTTAGTCTTGTTTTAATAAAGTAACACCTAAACCTGTTATAATAAAGCAGGCATTTACAAAGTAACTATGGATATAAAATTATTAAAACTGCTCTATTCCATAACAAAAGCCCCCTTACAATGAAGTTTATCACTCACTGTTTAGAGGGCCTTCAGGAAGAGCTGTTTTAAATTGCCATGACCTTATATCAATTAAAAAGGATCTTCATCCGATTGCTCAAATTCAGCAGTTTTCATCAGGTGTCCCGGCATTTGTGGCGGTTTTGAATGACGAGCCACAGCCGCATGAAACAATAGCGTTCGGATTATCTATTGTAAAACCTCCACCCATCATATTCTGCTTAAAGTCGATGGTGGTTCCTTCGATAATCGGCACATCTTGACGATGGATGACGACAGGGATGCCATTAGCATCTTCTAACACATCCAGCTCTTCGTTTATATCCTCTTCAAATCCCATCGCGTAGGATAAACCACTGCAGCCTCCACCTTTAACACCAAAGCGCAGACGAATGTTTGCAGATTCTTCTTCCTTCATCATCTCTTTGATTTGCGAGCTGGCAGCATCCGTAATATTGAGAACCATCCGTGTCTCCCCTTTCGTTTCTTTATATTCAGTATACTAAACAATCGCATTTACTTTCAAATATGTGGAATCAATAGTAATAGGTACCCTCTGCAATGATTAATGCCGGGCCAGTCATCCATACCCTGTCCTCTTCATCCCAGCGGATGATTAAATCTCCACCACTCAGATGGACGAGAATCTCGGAGTTTTTACGTGCATAACCGTTCAGGACGGCTGCGACCCCGGCTGCACAGGCGCCTGTACCACAGGCCTGAGTAACACCAGACCCTCTTTCCCATACCCGGAAATGCATTTCTTGTTCTGAAATGACTTCAACAAATTCTACATTAACTCCTTCGTGGAAACGTTGATCTTCCGTAATTATAGGACCTAACTCATAAAGTGGTGCAGCCTGAATATCTTCAACAAAGAAAACAGCATGCGGGTTTCCCATCGATACTGCTGTCAATTCGAGAGGGTGGTGACTGACTTCAAATTGTTCCGCTACCACTTGCTCCGCTTTTGGACCTGCCATTGGAATGAGGGCACGCTCTAGCATCGGTTTCCCCATATCGATTGTAATATCCGTTACTTCCTTATCTTCCACCGAAACAGAAGCCTCTACAACCCCTGATTTTGCTTCAATTTTAAAAGAAGTCTGATCGACCAGTCCATATTCATAAGCATATTTCGCCACACACCGAAGCCCGTTTCCACAATTTCTCCCCTCGGATCCATCTTTATTGAAGATACGCATACCGACTTCTGCCAGGTCGCTCGGGTGAATCAGGATGAGACCATCAGAGCCGATACCTGTATGGATGTCTGAGACCTTTCTGGCCAGCGCCGGAAGAATATCCTCTTCTAAATTAACCTTAAATGTATCAATGAATATGTAGTTATTGCCCAACCCATGCATTTTAATAAATGGTATTTTCATCTCTGCCACATCCTTGATTCATTATGATGAGAAAGGCTCTGCTTGTCGCCTTCCTTTTTATAGCGAAAGCTTGTGTTTGAACAGTCAAACTTTCCATGAAGTATAAAAATAAGCCGTACAACTGGTGCACGGCTTTCCGCTGCTTTTCACCATGAGAACAGGCACTTAAAAAAGGGGATTCTCTTCTAGGTGCTGATAAATGTTTTCCACAAGCTCTTCAGCACTATCTGCCGTAACCCGTTCACCATTGACTAAAGCAAACAAACTCTGGGCGCATAGCCCACAATGGCTTAAACAGCCATACTCTATAACATCAAGATCCGGATCCTTTTCCAGCTCTTCCATAGCCTTTTGGGAACCACTTGCTAAGTTGTTAATACAAAATTCAATAATCGGATTCATCTGCGTCACCTCTTCAACCTAGATGAATCCCCCACTAATCATCAATATTATCATATCCAGTTTTATTCGGACAACACTGATGTTTTAAGAAACAGGCTGAAATCCTTTTTCATCGAGTACCTGATAAATAGATTTCAACCTGGGGTTCCCTTCCCCGACAATTTCCCCATCCAAAACCACCAATGGATAAAATAATTCATCATCCAGCAGCTGCTGAATATAATGCTGGTGTTCTTCATTGTTAGGATTCGAATAAATATCAATATATTTATAATGAATGCCATTTTCGCCATACTTTCTTGAGATAGCCGCTTGCAGCCATTCATACGTTTCTTTTGAACCAGGTGAGTTAACACAACTGGCACACACCTGATCCGCTCCATACACAACCAGCTGTACAGAATCCTTCTTCATGTAACCGCCTCCACAATTGTTCTGAACCTATATTTCCATTTTACAAAATAACCAAAAAAAGATAAAATGAAAATAGTTCTCAATACAATCAAAGGCGGAGGCGACCGCTCAGCGACGATTGGACTGGACTGAACCGCAGGAGATAAAGAAGACACAAAGAGCGTAGCGATTTGATGTCGCCTTATCGTACGGAGGTGAAGGAAGTACACGAGACGCTGGGAGCCGGAGCTAGATGCCATTGTATCAATGGCGGGGGCGACCGCTTAACAGCATTTGTAAGAAAAACCTCCGGAGAACATCCTTATAGAGATATTAAAACCAATAGATAGATTTTTATTTCTATCCGTTTTATAATGTGAATATGAGAAAGGGGAAGATTGCTTATGCAAACGCAGGTCCAAGAAGTACTGAATAAGCTACGTCCATTTTTACTTCGTGACGGTGGGGATGTGGAATTAGTGGATGTGGAAGAAGGAATTGTCCGTCTACGTCTGATGGGTGCATGCGGAAGCTGCCCAAGTTCTACCATCACATTGAAAGCTGGTATTGAACGCGCACTTGTCGAAGAAGTACCTGGTATCCGTGAGGTAGAACAGGTATTCTAAACACATAATTTAAATATTCAGGGGCTGTCCCACCGGGATAGCCCCTTTCTTTTATGCTCACCTGCTACACTTCCAAATAACCTCTATTATTACGAATCAGTTCACGGGCGTTTTTGGCTTTTCGCCCTTGAGAACCTTCCAGGCATTCTCCAGGCACAGCTCCATCATAGCTGTTCGAGTTTCCGTACTTGCCGATCCAATATGAGGAAGACATACCACTTGATCCAGCTCTAAAAGCGGATGATTCGCATCGATTGGCTCTTTTTCAAATACATCCAACCCTGCAGACTTTACTTCTCCACTAACCAGAGCTTCGTATAAGGCACTTTCATCCACTAGCGCTCCCCGGGAAGCATTAACAAAAATAGCACTGCTTTTCATTTTTTTAAAGGCTTCCTGATTAAACATGCCTCTTGTTTCCTCCGTCAATGGGGCTAAGCAAACCACATAATCGGCTTTCTCTAATAAATCATCAAAGCTATGATAAGAAGCTCCAAGTTCCCTTTCCGCCTCTTCTTTGCGGGAGCGGTTGTGATAAAGAATTTCCATACCGAAACCCTTAGCCCTGCGTGCTACTGCCTGGCCTATTCTCCCCATACCTACAATGCCGATCGATTTATGATGAACATCGGTCCCAGCCATAAATAACGGCGACCAGTTCTCCCATTTACCTTCTTTAATATGCTCGTTCGCTTCAATAATCCTGCGTGCGGCCGCCATCAACAAGGTAAACGTCAAGTCGGCTGTTGTTTCTGTTAAAACATCAGGAGTATTGGTTATCTGAATTCCGTGTTTATCAGCAGCCTGAATGTCTACATTGTCATATCCTACTGCCATATTAGCAATGATTTTCAGATGTTTCCCCTGATCCATCAACTCATCGTCAACTCGATCGGTAAGCATGGTAATCAGACCATCACACTGCCCAGCCTCCTGTAAAAGTCTTGTCCGGTCTACAGGCTCCTCTTCACTGTCCCACATGGTTATCTCCATGTTTTCTCTGAATTTATTCACTACCTCTTCTGGCAGCTTGCGAGCTATAAACACCTTAGGTTTTCCCATTACTAATCCCCTTCCCAATTAAGAAAATCTTATCACTGATTTTAGCATAAGCTTATCAGTAAAAGAAAAGACTTCCCATCATCCATGGTGGATGTGGGAAAGTCTTTACCAATCAAGTACAGGAATTTTCAATGGTACTGGATTAATCCCTAACGAATGGAAGAAATGGCGAAGTTGTTTTTCATATCGCTTCTGCCGCTTGAAAAGGATCCTTGTTTCTTTTAATAACGCTTCATCAAAAGGATTTTGGTATACTTCATCAAACTTATCGAGGAGATGAACCGGGAATAGCAGCCGGGCATATACTAATCGCAAACCAAATATGGATAACGGAGACCTCGTGTGGTAATTGTAAAAAAATGAAGTTAATTGTTCAGGAGAACGATCCCTCAGCATATAATTTCTCAATGCTTCCGCTAAATCCCGGGCCGGATGGTCATATCTTATTTGATCAAACCATAGCAGCCGTTTCTTATCAGATAAATATCTGTCAAAAGTAAATGTTGCCTGGTCCTTTCTTTGGTGGCGGGTTTCCTGTTCACTTTCTTGCACATACTGGATAGCATTTTCTCCTAAGCCAATAATATAAGGGGCAGTATCGACCCACAACCGGTGCATTTCACCTACCGGCCTCTGTTCATGCCAATGACGGATTCCAGCTTCAAACTGGTCGATTCGGTTCCCCCATAATGTTTTCCATTGTCCATAGGTTGATATGCCAGGAAGATGATAAGGATAAGAAGAGCCGAGTTCATGAAAATCCGCTAACCTCTGGGCAGAAAAAGGCAGCTGCCAGGAGGTATCAGGTTTAGCTTTAGCAATCACATAGTGACGTTGATTTTTGTTAATTTGATAACGGCTTTCCTCGATAGGAATTGGACTTACGATATTTTTAAACCCACCCTGCTGCAAAAACTCGCAGGCATGCTGCAATTCTTGGTAGATTCCTTCTCGGCCATGTGCTGGTATGACAAAATACACCTCCCCATCGTGAAAATAACCGGGGGTCTGATCAAACTCAACAGTGGCGGCGTTTGAGATGTCGATATAATCTGCTATAATTTCTTCCACAGCATATACACTCCTATCCATCATGCTATAATAGACCAATACACCTAGCACCATGTTTTAACTTTCACCGGTCAGGGAAGCTTATTTTATAAAAGGGAGGTCAATAGAGTATATATGAATGAGGTTAGAAAAATGAGTCAATTAGAAAAAAAAGCACGTGAATGGTTAGTCGAACGTGGCGTAACCATTAATGATATTTCAGAGCTTGTCTTTTATCTACAATCCAAATACCATGAGGATCTTACCCTTGATGAATGTCGATATAATGTGGAAAAGGTGCTGACGAAGCGAGAGGTGCAAAACGCCATACTCACAGGGATTCAATTAGATGTATTAGCTGAAAAAAAACAACTGGAAGAACCGTTGCAAGGGACAATCGATAAAGATGAAGGCTTGTATGGTGTCGATGAGATCATAGCGCTATCCATCGTCAATGTATACGGATCTATTGGTTTTACCAATTATGGTTTTATCGATAAACAAAAACCAGGGATTCTCAAAAAGCTGAATGATAAATCTACTGGAGAATGCCATACTTTCCTGGATGATATTGTAGGGGCCATTGCTGCTGCAGCTTCAAGCCGTCTGGCGCATAGTGCAGTCGGTGAAGAAGAAGCAGAAGATGATGAATAATAGTCTTTCAAGAGGGCTTGTCGCCTTACGATAGATGTTTGGTATTTTTATGGTATAACTGTTTAATAAAGGCAAAATGCCGTCTTTCCTTCTGGAATAGACGGCATTTTCATTTATAAATGAGAGAACCAATCCTCAAGAGAATCAATAGTATACGTCGGCTGTTCTTCATATGCTTCCAAATCTTCTTTTGATGTGACGCCAGTGAAAACCATCAACGTATCCAGGCTTGCATTCATCCCGGCTTTAATATCCGTGTGATAATTATCCCCGACCATTAAAACTTCTTTTTTGTCATACCCTAATGTTTGCATCGCCTGCTCCATAATGATGGGCTCGGGTTTCCCAATAAATATAGGCTCGACTCCAGTGCTAACCGTTATAACAGACGTCAATGATCCGTTTCCTGGCAGCATGCCTCGCTCTGTCGGAATCGCTACATCGCCATTTGTGGAAAGGAAGACAGCACCATTTCTCACATTCATACAAGCGCTAGCCAATTTTTCATAAGTGATTCCTCTATCAATACCTATTACGACAAAATCAGCACCCTCATCCACTAGTTCCAGCCCTGATTCCTTTAATGCTGTCAATAATCCCTCTTCGCCAATTGCATATACTTTAGCACCTGGGTGCTGATCTTTGATATATTGAGCAGTGGCCATGCTCGTAGTGTATACTTGTTCTTTGGCAACTGGTATATCCATGTGGTTCAGTTTATCTGCCACCTGCTCTGGTCTTCTTGATGAATTATTGGTTACAAAAAGATGTGGCAGCTTTTTTTCATTTAGTTTTTTAATAAAATCTGATGCAGCTTCAATTCGTTCTGTCCCCCGATACATGGTTCCATCCAAATCAATCAGATATGCTTGATATTTTTTCATACGTACACCTGCTTTCTATTGTTAACAGAAAAACTTCCCGCACCATACATGCGAGAAGCTGTCATTCACTCTTATGGATGATTTGAAAAGCACAGCAGGCTTCCCCGCTTAACATGCTCTTCTCAGCCACTACTTTACTGTCTTCCAAAAGATTTGAAAAAACTTTCACTTCCTGACCACACATACCTTTATAGTTACGAGCGATATTCCAAATCGGACAATTATATTGCTTTAACGTATAAGTATGATCGTTCTTTTTTTCCAACTCGACCATATAACCGTTCTGTTCTTGTATATGAGCCAGCTTTTCCACCCGTTGATGAAAATCTTCCTCGGGCATTTGGGTTTGGAGTTCTTTTTCCATCCGTCCTGCCCGTTGTTTTAACAAATCGTACACCATAGATTTTCCATAGAGTGCTTCCATATCATTCAACAATTCCAATGAAAAGGATTCATAATGGCTTGTAAATGTATGCTGGCCTCTTTCGGTCAATTCATAATAATTCAACGGCCGGCCGACAGATTGGCGAACTTGTCTTGCCTGGACCAGTTTCTGCCTCTCAAGGTCATGAATATGCTTCCTTACAGCAATTTCAGAAATTCCAACTTCTTCGGCAAGCTCTGATATGGTAAGACTGTTATTCTTTTTTAATAAAAGTAACAGCGACTCTTTCGTAGAGGATTGCTTCATCACCCATCACCTCTTCTTTCTTTCATTTTAAAGAGGAGAAAGAAGAAAGTAAATTTATAATTCCTATGTTATTAATATTGTCACAGTTTAGGAGTTTGAAAATGCAGAAACAGGTCCTAGCTCTTCATCCAAATATCTTCTGACGGATGACGGGAAGGTTTCAAGCACTTCCTGTGTGTTTTTCCAGCTCTTTTCGATGACTGGATGTTCGATTTCCAAATAATCCTGAATCAGCATCTTGCGCAACCGGATGAAATTTTTGAATGGCTCCTGGTGAGATTCTGGTATGACTTTTTCATCTGTAAGTATATCGATAATATCCTCATAGCTCCCTGGATCCCTCATAATAAACCCATCAATCATCATATTTCCGACATCAATTACCGCTTCAATCGTCATATGCGTAATCCGCTCAAGGCTTAACTTCTCTAATAAAGACTCAAAGTCATGATTTTGGTATTCCTGCATCAGACCTTCCATGTAAAGCAAGGTACTTTCAATTTTTTTTCGATCGACAAAATACATAACTCCACCTCCATACAATTGCATCATAACCTAATTCTTTCATCATGATATCACATTTACATACATAACAGGAAAAGGATGCATATTTACGGATTTGTGTAAACTCTGCTATCATATATAAGAACTTCATTGTATCGGAGGAGAAATGATTGGATAGAGAACTCGCATTAGAACTTGTACGTGTAACAGAAGCAGCTGCTATTGCCTCAGCTCAATGGATGGGCCGTGGCGATAAAATAAATGCAGATGATGCAGCTACATCAGCCATGAGAGCAATGTTCGATTCGGTTGCTATGGAAGGTGTCGTGGTTATCGGTGAAGGTGAATTAGATGAAGCACCAATGCTTTATATCGGAGAGGAACTCGGCAACAAGACCGGGCCTGCTGTTGATATTGCTGTCGATCCATTAGAAGGAACGAACATCGTTGCAAAAGGTCATAATAATGCTATGGCTGTCATTGCAGCAGCAGAACGAGGCGCCTTGCTTCATGCTCCTGACATGTATATGGAAAAAATCGCAGTCGGTAAAAACGCCAAAGGGCTAATCCACCTGGATGATCCGATCGAACGAACGATCGACATTGTCGCTCGTGCCAACAATAAACGTGTAAGAGACCTGACTGTGATCATTCAGGAACGTGACCGCCACGAGGACCTTATCCAACGAGTCATCAAAAAAGGTGCCAGAGTAAAACTGTTTGGTGACGGAGATGTAGGAGCTTCCATCGCCACTTGTTTAAGTCACACTGGTGTCGATCTGTTTGTCGGTACTGGAGGCGCTCCTGAAGGAGTCATTTCAGCTGCAGCGATTAAGAGTCTTGAAGGGGATATGCAAGCCCGTCTGCTTCCACAAAATGAAGCAGAAGCTGAACGCTGTAAGTCCATGGGGTTGGATGACCCAAATCAATTGTTGACGATGGACGACTTAGTAAAAAGTGATGATGCTATTTTTGCTGCAACAGGAGTAACAGAGGGAGAACTGTTGAATGGAGTTAAATTTCTCGGGGGCGATTTAACCGAAACAGATTCGATTGTCATGCGGGCGAAAACGAAAACCGTACGATTTGTAAAAGCTCATCACCATCTTGCCCATAAACCTCATCTCGTAATGAATGAAGAATAAGGAGGTACTTAATATGGAAGAGGAACGTTTCTTTCTATATGATGAAAAAGAAAAAAGCGACACCCGGTTTGTAAGCTTCATGGGAGAAACCCACCGACATGATCTGGCACTCGTGAAGACCAGTCGTTATTATGGCAAGACTTTAGTGCTGGACATCCAAGGCAATCGTTTTGCCATTATCGGCCACGATGATATCGAAGAACCTGGGTACCTGGAACATGCTTTTAATTTAAACGAGATAGATGCTGAGGAACTTAGGGAGTTCTTACGAGAAGCTATTTAAATCATAAAAAAGCAATCCTTCCCGATGATTTGGGAGGGATTGCTTTTTTTAATCAATTTTCTTCAATAAAAAATAGGCACAGCCAAAATTACAATACTCATATAAATAATCTTCTAAGGTACTGATTTTGGTATCAAAGGCAGCCTTAGGATTCTGGTCATCGTAAAATCCCCGCAAACGTAGCTGCCCATATCCCCAGTCACCCACAATATAATCATACTTGCTCAGAATATCACTGAACCGTTGCTCCAACGCTTCCGCTTGATACCCATTTCTATAATCTTTTACAATCTCATACTTCTTTCCAAACAATTCAATCATTACCATCACCTCTTACAATAACTAAATTTTATCACACTTGACGGTAAGTAGTCACAGAATATTTATTTCGTATGTAATTCGCTGTTTCGACAAAAATAAAGGAAGAGGGAGAATGGATAACAAGGAGGGATTTTAATGAGATATACGTTTGCAGCTTCCATCATGATCAGCGGAATATTGTTAGCTGGATGTACTGCTAATGAAGAGGAAAATACAATGGACCGTTACGGAGACCAGAACCAGGACCGTGGGTCTTTAAACGGAAATGCTATGGATAATTATCAGGATCCAATTGATCAGGATAGCGATGGGGATTTTAATGATCAATTAGGCTATGTACGTTACGACAAGAGCCAGGTAGATCCTGAGGGTAATTATAATACCGAAGTAAATAGGGAAGAAACCGCCGATATGATTACTAAAATGGTTCTCACCATGGATGCCATAAATGATGCAGGTACATTAGTTACCGATGATGAGGTTCTTGTAGCCTATAAGAAAGCCGACGATGCAGACAGGAACCAGGCGGCTGATATGGTGAAGAAAACAGTACTGTCACTGGTGCCGCGTTATTATGAAGTGTATGTTTCAGACCAGGAAAGTTCGTTTAAGGATATTCAAAGCTTAAGCAATACCAATATTTCGGATGAAAATTACGATAATGTACTTGAGAATGTGATTACCCGGATGCGGGAGGCCCCTCAAGGAGAAGACACGTACAATGATGAAACAAGATCAACCAAAGACCCACGTGACTCTACTGCTGAAGATATGAATCGATGACTATCTGACAGGAAAGTAACCTTACACTTTCCTGTCTTTTTTAAACTTTCACTAAATTTTCCATTAATAGTTGCGGCCTGCCTTTCATAAGCTAAGGTCATCAATTGGTTGGAGTGACGTATTATGAAACGAATTTGGATACTTCTCTTCCTCACACTTATACTAACAGGGGCAATTTTCCCTACTGTTACGTATGGAGCAGAGAAAAGTGAAGAAGAAATAAAAAAAGAAGAAAACCAGACCCGTATGGACTTATATAAAAAGACAGAAGCTACTACATTAATCCCGTGGTATTATTTAGCAGCGGTCGATCAGTTTGAACGCCAGATACATGAAGACTTTCCTGAGGAAAGAGTTACTGCTATTCAACCTGACCGGCTATTTTGGAACGGATTGGACAACCCGGATTCATCCGATCAGCAGTCCCCTTCTATAACAAAAATGTTTAATGGATGGGGAGATGATGGTAATGGAGATGAAGTAGCGGATAAGAACAATGATGAAGATGTACTTTACAGTATCGCTTCCTATCTCTCTTCATTTGGGCATAATCCAGACGATATCAAAATTGCATTATGGAAATATTATAAACGGGATCTTACCGTACAGACAATTATAAACAATGCGCGTGTATTTAAGCATTTTGGCACCATCCATCTGACAGACCGAGACTTCCCCCTCCCTCTTAGCGCAAATTATAGTTATAGAAGTACATGGGGGGATGCGAGAGGTTTTGGAGGAAGAAGAATTCATGAAGGAACAGATATATTCGCCAATTATGGTGTTCAGGTACGTTCCACCACTTACGGCGTGATTGAAATGAAAGGCTGGAACAGATATGGAGGATGGAGAATCGGGATCCGTGATATCTTCAACATATATCACTATTACGCTCATTTAAACGGGTTTGAAGATGGAGTAAAAGTTGGAGATGTGGTAAAACCCGGTGATGTCATAGGTTCGGTCGGTGCTACCGGTTATGGGCCACCAGGAACCTCCGGGAAATTCCCACCTCACTTACACTATGGCATGTACAAAGATAATGGATACAGTGAATGGTCTTTTGATCCGTACCCTTATTTAAGAAGATGGGAGCGAATGGCAAGAGATTAAAGATAAATTAAAAGCGTCGTACTGCTGAGAGTACGACGCTTACTCAATTATTGTTGTTTAGACTTCCGGACAGCATTCGTAATACTCGCTGTCAGACCTCCCCATATCACGACCATTCCAATAACCATCATGAAAATTGCACTTCCTGTCATATTAAATGACCTCCTCTTTGGAGTGTTTTTCTTCTGACAAAGCACTCGAATGCCAACGTTTAAAGGAGAGCAAGATGCCAATTACCAGGGCACCTGCCGCTACTGACCATCCACCAAATGTAATGAAGGCATCTGTATATCCTTCATAGTTTCCTGTTTCAGTATCAAACTCTTTTAAAATATTTTGCTTAAACAAATCAAACATCATATAACCGAGCACGATCGGTGTAATAATTCCTAAGCTAACTTTCCACCAGCTGCCTAGGCGGATATCTGATATAGCGTTCGCATGATCCTGAAAATCGGTAAGCTTGCGAAGGAACCATGCAATAATAACTACTTCAACCAACCCTACAAACGCTACACCAAATTGGTTGATGAAATAGTCTGCGGCATCGAGGAAGAATAATCCACCCTGGGTAGCAAACAGGATAGAAATAAGAGCCGCTAAGCCACCACCAATTCCTACAGCGGCAGTACGGGAAATTCCAAGTTTTTCTTTTAGCCCGGCAATATAAGTCTCTGAAATTGAAATTAATGAGGAGAGACCAGCCAAAACTAATGACAAGAAGAATAAGAAACCAAATAATCCATTGAGAGCAGGCAACTCGTTAATAATTTGTGGAAAGACTACAAATGCAAGACCTACGCCGCCACTTACTACTTCAGAGACACCAACTCCACTTTGCTGTGCCATGAAACCAAGTGCACCGAAGACACCAATACCTGCAAGCAATTCAAAACTTGAGTTACCAAATCCGGTAATGAAGGCATTATTCGTAATATCCGATTTCTTAGGCAGATAGCTCGAATACGTAATCATGATGGCAAAGGCAATCGATAAACTGAAGAAAATCTGCCCATACGCGGCTACCCATACACTACCATTTGTTATTGTTTCAAAGTTAGGCGCAAAGAATGTCTGCAGGCCTTCTGCTGCACCAGGAAGCGTGATTGCTCGTAGTACAATGATAAGGAATAAGACAATAAGGGTAGGAATGAAAATTTTGTTAGCCATTTCAATACCTTTCTTAACCCCTTTGAACAATACTCCAAGAGCAATCAGCCATACGATAAGAAGCGGGAAAAAGACTCCAGGTACAAGGCTTCCTGTTTGACCAGGATCTACGGATAAGTTCAAATAATCACTAAACAAGAAAGCCTCTGTATCTTGTCCCCAGCTTAAATTAAATGCGAAGAAACTGTAAGAAATAGCCCAGGCGATAATTACTGCGTAGTAGGTTGATATCACAAAGGATACCAGCACAGCCCACCAGCCAAGCCACTCTGTTTTCTTGTTCATTCGGAAAAATGAAAGCGGAGCTGAACCACGATATTTATGACCAATGGTAAATTCCATAATCAACAAAGGAATACCAGCGGTCAGTAAAGCAAATAAATAAGGAATAAAGAATGCTCCTCCACCATTCTCATAAGCTACTGCAGGGAATCGCCAAATATTACCCAATCCAATTGCAGAACCCATAGCTGCCAGAATAAAACCAGCCCGAGTTCCCCACTGTGAACGTTTTTCCATTTTTGCAAGACCTCCCTTTTGTTTTGATTCTCCCTCACTCTTCTATTATGCTTGTATCTAAGAGAGAATGTTATAAAAATTTACTTTTTTCAGATAATTCGCATTATCTGCTTGTATTATACCGTGACCAAAGAAGGGTGTCAAAGAAATATTATATTATTCAGATTTTCCTATCACAGGAAAATAAATGCAAAAGAAGCGCGTCATGACTTTGACGCGCTTCTTTCCTGTTATTGTTTATTTACTTTAAATGATGGTGAAATCAAATGAATCAAAAGACCTATGACAGCTACAATTACTAATGTCAAAATCAATGGAAGCAGAACTTGACCGCTGAATCCTAACACTAGATAACCAATACCTGCTGCGGAAGCAGCAATCAATGCATAAGGAAGCTGGGTGAGTACATGATCGATATGGTTAGAACCAGCACCGGTCGAGGATAATATGGTCGTGTCAGATATCGGAGAACAATGATCTCCAAATACAGCCCCTGCCAGCACTGCTGATAATGCTGGTAGTATCAGGCTTACATCTGATATTGCAGCAATTTCACCGGCTATTGGCAGCATGATTCCGAATGTTCCCCAGGAAGTACCAGTTCCAAGGGCCATGAAGCCCGATACCAAGAAAATCAAAAATGGCAGATATGCAGGACTTATGGAAGCTTTTTCCACAAGGCCAGCTAAATATTCACCTGTAGCCAATTGATCGATAACGGAACCGATGATCCAGGCAAAAACTAAAATATAAATAGCTGGAAGCATAGCTTTTGTCCCTTCCCAAAGCACATTACCCATGTGCGATTTCGGAGCCGGCTGAAGCCCATAGAAAATTGCCGCAGTAATGACTGACAGTAATCCTCCTGTGAATAATGAGATATTCACATTCGTATTTTCAAAAATGGCCAACAAGGTGGCCGTTCCCTCTGTATTTTGAATACCTGTAACTACCATGGCCCCTATGGTTCCGATAATCAACACAGCAATCGGAATTAATAAATGATATATTCTCCCGTTATTATGCGGCTTGAATTCATCATTCAGATCTCCCGGGATATCCCCGCGTGATGGGTCAGTTACTTCTCCTGTTTCCAATGCTCTTTTTTCATGTTTTCTCATCGGGCCAATATCAAGCTTCATATATGCTGCCATGAACACTAATAATAAAGCAGCAAATACGTAAAGGTTGGCAGGTATCATTTTAACGAAAGCTTCCAGAGGCTGAAAGTCAGATATTTCATTCGCCACGAGAATACTGCCGATTGTACCAATGATGTAAGCGCCCCAACTGGAAATGGGGGAGATAACTGTAACCGGAGCAGATGTAGAATCGATGAAATATGCAAGTTTGGCCCGTGATATTTTATACCGGTCCGTTAATGGACGAGCTACCTGTCCCACTGCCAAAGCATTGAAGTAGTCATCAATGAAAATGATGATTCCCAAATATGCCGGTACCGCCTGTGCACCCGTGCGAGTTTTAATACGATTGATGGCCCATTCACCAAATGCCTTGCTGCCCCCAGAGGCTGTCATGAAAGCAGTCGCCATCCCTAGCAGGATTAAGAATAAGAACAGATAAATATTGCCCATATTCCATCCTTCCAATGATAAAAGATTTGTTGTGTCGGCAATGAATATTTCATAGAACATCGTCCAAATTGCTGCCATCGTATCAATAACATTAAAATTATAAAGAAGCAAAGCACCTATAACGATTCCGATGCCCAGAGACAAGATAACCTTGCGTGTAACAATAACCAATATAAGCATTAAAATTGCAGGTATCAAAGAGTAGATTGTACCTTCCATGCTAGTTCCCCTCCATATCTGTGATTCTTAAGGTAGTCACATTCATTTGAATGTGGGGATGCCATGGGTATGTGGATATACTACTGGGGTAAATGAGGAATAAAAAAAGAACAATGAAAGAAAAATAATCCTTCATTGCTCTTTGACAGCAAGTTTGATTATCCTTCATTTCGATCAGTAGCGCACCATGCATCCATTTCCTTAGTATGCATGACAGTGCCTTTCCTATTAGGAAAAGCACCAGCATTTCCGTATTTGACCATACTTCATGCTTCGGCAGACAGCCCTTTCACCAACCATCATCGTTGTCATTCTCCAGTTGATTACTCATGCAGCCTGCGCCTCTACCTCACCGATCTGATAAGGTCACGCAATATTAAAATTTCCTAACGTATTGTATCAATTGTTCATGAGTTATGCAAGATATTTTTAATGATTACTGGGATGGATCAACTTGAAAGCCGTCCATAGGGACAGAGAATGACGGTGATTTTTCTCCACCGGAACCATTATAAAAATCAGGAACTGGTCCCATGATCGTACTGTGGGCAACCGGTATATCCGCTGTAACGGTAGAGGTCTTTGTAGAAAAAGGAATCACAATCCTTACTTCTGCCTTGATATGAATTACCAGTTCAAACAGCGCTGAATTAATCCCGTATTCAGTAATATTATTCTCTACATTGGACTCTACATAACCGATTACCTGGAATCTTACTGGAACTTTTGGACCTAGATTGGCAAGCAATGTATTTTTAGTTGCCTGGCCGATAGGGATTCGCACCAGGATAGGTGATTCTTCAATTTCATCTACATCATTCTCTTCATCTAATGGAACATCCAAAGGAGCTCCAGGATCAGGCAAATTGCCCTTTTCTATTTGTCTTAAGTAATTCTGTACACGGAAAGTAGTATTCCTTAATACACGATTGACCACGACTGAATTCCAACCCATATACACGATGTTGCCGTTATTATCCTTTTGAATATCCATTAAATCTTCATAGGTAAGATCATCAGCGATTCGTTTTCCAACAGCATCCACAATCGCATCTCTTCCAAACTGCTTTGTTCTGGTTTCAGCGATTTCAATCAGTGTAGGGGTAATGCCTTTGTTGATGATCCATAGACCAAGAATAGTGAAGAATATAAAGAATATGAAAGTAACTAAGAATATTTTTCCCATCGATGGAGGTGCATGATTTTTAGAATACTTGCTCACCTGATTCCCCCCTTGGGACATCATATGTATCTTTTTCATTAATTAGTATAAGCTTCTTGAAGCATCTGAAATATAACCTACAGGAAATGCAGTAATATCAGGATAGTAACTGGTCAGTTGATTTTGAACGAACGAAAGTTTGGCATAAATTCAAATAGCTATTCTCTTTTTACACATAAAATAAAGCCGTCAAAGATGACGGCTTCTTTGTATATTATCTTATTCTCTTGAAACAAGCTTTAGAAGGGCTTCTTTACCTGTCATTCCAGGAGACCACCCTTTTTCTTTACTTGCGTCAGTCACTTTCTCAAGAGGTGCGTCAAGCAGCTGTTCAATGGTACGGACACCGACAGCCCGACCGGCAATCACCTTACGATCTGCTAACTTTTCACTTAATAAATCTACATCGAGAGCAGCACACATGATATAGCCCTCATCATTAGATACAATCAGCAAGTTGGTTTTAGGAAGTGCCACACTAATAGCAGTAAAGGGGTATTCTTCTATGAAAATCGGTTTCACATCAATGATGGTCCCCACATCCTTTTTGTTTTACCCTATGAGGAAGGAGGTAAACGTGTGAAAAGAATATAAAAAAACTCTAACGTTTGTTCTAACGTTAGAGTTTATATTAATTTTCGCGTTTCAATGTCGCTACAAGCAAATCCCTCAACAGTTCAGGCATATAATATTTTTTCTTCTTTGCATACGCTACTTCAGGAAGCAGCCGCCCAAAGGTGAATGTATCTGCGGTAGCTACCTGATAAACAGCGTCATGCTCTAACGGTTCTCCTTTGAAAAGAACTTTTTCTACCCGTTCATTTCCATGGTCATCTTTTTTTGTATGGATTTTAATTCCGGAGAATACCATACGCCCAATGACCTCACCGCGAAAGCCAAACCCTTTCAACTTGATTTCAGTAAACTCTTTAGTATGTGCTGCCCGGATTACTTCAAGTAGCTCATCTCCAGTCAGTTCTACTTTACAAGGGTTCATCGGATGGGGGCAGATACGATGGACATCTTCATAACAAACTTCTCCGGCAGCCAAATGATCGAGTAATACGCCGGCATTAAGCATCGCGATATCCGCTTCCGTCCATTCTTGAAGCGTTTCTACAAGCTCTTTCATCAATTTTGTTTCATGAAACCAGCCTATTTCTTCAGTTGCAGGTAATTCCGTCACATGCTCTTTCAAATTAGCTATCGCTTCTTCCCTGATCGTTTGTAAAGTTTCGGCAGTGACCTGGTCTTTTGCCATATCCTCTGTAGGGATGGCATAGGCTTCTTTTCGTGTTAACTCCCCTGTCTCATGATCCCACTCCACCATAAGTTCTCCCAGGTGTGTACCATGTTTGCCTGCAGCAGTAAGTAACGTATTCCCAATAAACTCACCACTCCTGAACAAGTGGTGGGTATGACCTCCAATGATGATATCTATTTCTTTAAACCGGCGCGCGATTTCTTCATCATCATTGATGCCAAGATGGGACAGCAGCACGATGATATCTGTTTGCTCGGATAATGCCGACAGTTCTCGTTCTAAGGTTTCATACGGAGGTTCGACACTCCAGCCAAGCATGCTATAAAACAATTGGAAGGGAGCAGTCAAACCAATGACCCCGATTTTCACTCCTTGCTTGCTCTCGACCACTTTATGAGCTTTAAGCCATGTAGGCTGTGGTTCCTTCTCTCTTTTCAAATTGGCACATAACACTTCGAAGTCAGCGTCATTATACAATTCATACAATCCTTCACGCGATAAGGTAATGCCTTCATTATTTCCAAGGTTGGCAAAATGGTATCCTGCCTGATTCAATAGCTCCACATTGCCTTTTCCCATCAGTCCTTCAGCAATCGGATGGAACCTGTCTACATGATCCCCATTATCCAACAGCCAATAACTCTGCCCCTGTCTTTCCCGTTTAACTTTTTGTTGATTAAAATATCCAATGATTTGTGGCCAATTTTCAAAATGGCTGTGAAGATCATTTGTATAATATAAGAATATTTTTTCCTTCATCATCAAATCTCCTTATCCTATACCCTTCAAGATCAATCGAATCGCTACAATTATCAGCATCACTCTAAGAAACCATTCGACGTATTGTCCTTTCAACACTTTATTCACTTTTGCCCCTAACATGCCACCTAAATATGCTCCTGGAATAAACGCCAGTGTGTATAACCATTCTACATTACCTAATAGGATGTGGGTAACAGAATTGGATATGCTCATAAAGAAAATCATAAACATCGATGTAGCTGTTGCAACATGGGCTGGAAAACCAAATAATAAAATCATGGCCGGGACCATCAAGGAACCACCGCCGATTCCGAATAATCCGGACATCATCCCCACTGAAAATGCCAGCAAACCACCAGCAATCGAAGAATAAGCATACCGGTGTATCTCTCCATCGAGTTCCATTTCCCGTTGGATCCCACCCCGTTTTTTTTCTAACGGGGCCTTCTTACTTTTTCTTGGCAGGAAAAACACACCGAATACAAATAACATTAAAATCCCAAATAATAGCGAAAATTTTCCAGCAGAAAAAAACTGATTCAAAAAGGACCCCAGGATTCCTCCAGGAACACTTCCTATAAGAAAAATCCATCCGCTTTTAAAATCTACCCGGTTACTTTTCATATAGGATAAAGCGGAGGACATACCTGTGAAAATCATCGTAATTATAGATATTCCTACTATTTTTTGAGGCGTCGCCCAACTGAACGCCTCGAAAGTCTGGCTCAAGAACAACATGACAGGGACGAGAATAATTCCTCCGCCAAGACCGGCAATACTCCCAAAAAAAGCCGAAACCAATCCGATAAGTGCGGAGATGGTTAAAACGAATACCATTTATTTCACATCCATATTTACATTCTCATACTAACATATCATTGTTTATGTATAGCATGGAAGAGATTATAAACTCTTTTCCATACCCATACCCGCTAAAAAACAAGAAAAACCGTGCTGCTGATTCATATCAACAGCACGGTTCATTTCAAATTGAAAGTTATCGGGGATTAACCGATGGAACCTTCCATTTCGAATTTTATAAGACGGTTCATTTCAACCGCATACTCCATTGGAAGCTCTTTAGTAAATGGTTCGATGAAGCCCATGACGATCATTTCTGTCGCTTCTTCTTCAGAAATACCACGGCTCATCAGATAAAAGAGCTGTTCTTCAGACACTTTAGATACTTTCGCTTCGTGCTCTAACGAAATATTCTCGTTCATGATTTCGTTATAAGGGATGGTATCAGAAGTTGACTGATTATCCATGATAAGTGTGTCACATTCAACGTTCGAACGTGCACCTTCTGCTTTACGTCCGAATTGCACGATCCCACGATACGTTACTTTACCACCATGTTTTGAAATGGACTTCGAAACGATGGAAGAAGACGTATTAGGTGCCAGGTGAATCATTTTCGCACCTGCATCCTGATGCTGGCCTTTACCAGCCAAAGCGATGGACAATGTCATTCCACGGGCACCTTCGCCCTTCAGAATAACTGCAGGGTATTTCATTGTCAGCTTGGAACCAAGGTTGCCGTCAACCCATTCCATTGTTGCATTGGCATCAGCGGTAGCACGCTTCGTAACCAGATTGTAGACGTTGTTCGCCCAGTTCTGGATGGTAGTGTAACGGCAGTAAGCATTCTTCTTAACAAAGATTTCAACGACTGCACTGTGCAGAGAGTTTGTTGTATAGACAGGCGCTGTACAACCTTCTACATAGTGGACAGAGGCATCTTCATCAACGATGATCAACGTACGCTCAAATTGTCCCATGTTTTCTGAATTGATTCGGAAATATGCTTGTAGTGGCGTATCCACTTTCACGCCTTTTGGTACATAGATGAAAGATCCACCGGACCATACTGCAGAGTTCAATGCAGAAAATTTGTTGTCAGATGGAGGAATTACTTTTCCGAAGTATTCTCTGAAAAGTTCTTCATCCTCTTTCAAAGCAGAATCTGTATCTTTAAAGATGATTCCCTGTTTCTCAAGATCTTCTTGCATGTTGTGGTAAACTACTTCAGATTCATACTGAGCGGATACACCAGCAAGGTACTTCTGTTCTGCTTCTGGGATACCCAGTTTATCGAACGTATTTTTAATCTCTTCCGGAACCTCATCCCAGGAACGCTCAGAGCGCTCAGATGGCTTTACATAATAAGTGATTTCATCGAAATCAAGCTCGGCAAGGTCGCCGCCCCACTGTGGCATTGGCATTTTATAAAAATGCTCCAATGACTTCAAGCGGAAGTCAAGCATCCATTCCGGCTCTTCTTTATAACGGGAAATTTCCTCAACTACTTCTTTTGTCAGTCCTCTTTGAGTACGGAAAATCGAAACATCCTTCTCATGGAACCCATATTTATAATCTTCGATTTCTGGCGCCTTTTTGGCCATAATCAAAAACCTCCTTTTGGTGTTATGCCGCGACTAAGACTGTCCTTGTTCGTCAACACCTTTTTCCATAGCCTTCCATGCCAATGTTGCACATTTGATTCTAGCCGGGAATTTCGATACACCTTGTAGTGCTTCGATGTCCCCTAAATCAAATTCCTGTTCATCAATCTCTTTTCCTTGCATCATATCTGAAAAGAGCTTTGACATCGCCAAAGCATCTTCTACACGCTTTCCTTTGACGGCTTGAGTCATCATGGAAGCAGAAGACATGCTGATGGAACAGCCTTCACCATCAAATTTAGCATCCTTGACCATTCCATCATCTACTTGCAACTGCAACTGAATGCGGTCACCGCAAGTAGGATTGTTCATGTCGATGGACATGTGGTCGTCTCCTTCAATCGTTCCGCGGTTTCGCGGATTTTTATAATGATCCATGATGACTTGTCTGTAAAGTGTATCCAGGTTGTTAAAAGACATCGCCAAAATACTCCTTTGTTTTTTGTAATCCTTCGACAAGTCGATCAATATCTTCTTCGGTATTATATAGATAAAAGCTGGCGCGGGCAGTTGCTGATACATCGAGCCAGCGCATCAGCGGCTGTGCACAATGATGGCCTGCGCGTACGGCGATACCCTCCGCATCAAGTACGGTTGCTACATCATGTGGATGTACATCATCCAGGTTGAATGTAATAAGGCCTGCCCGTTCTTCCGGTCCATAAATCGTGAGGCCATCTATTTCTCTCATACGATCCATCGCGTAATCGACCAACCTATGCTCATGAGCCTCAATTTCCTCCAGCCCGATTTCATTGATAAAGTCGATCGCTGCTCCAAGTCCAATGGCACCACCGATTATCGGCGTTCCGCCCTCGAATTTCCAGGGAAGTTCTTTCCATGTGGAGTCGTAGAGATTAACAAAATCAATCATTTCACCACCGAATTCAAATGGTTCCATGTCATTCAATAAGGCCCGCTTGCCATAAAGAACACCGATACCTGTTGGTCCGCACATTTTATGACCCGAAAAAGCGTAAAAATCACAATCTAAATCCTGTACGTCTACTTTAAGATGAGGCGCACTTTGCGCACCATCTACGAGCATGACGGCTTCATGACGATGAGCGATTTCCGCTATTTCTTTAACAGGGTTGATTGTACCAAGTACATTGGAAACATGCATGACCGCTACTATTTTAGTATTACCAGTTACTGTTTCCTCAACATCTTCCAGGCTGATGGTACCATCTTTCTGCAACGGAATATATTTCAAAGTAGCTCCCGTAGCTTTGGCGACCTGCTGCCATGGAATAATGTTACTGTGGTGCTCCATTGGGGTGATGACAATTTCATCACCTTCCCCAAGTTTCGCACGACCGTAGCTTGTTGCAACCGTATTAATTGCAGTCGTAGTGCCTCGAGTGAATATGACCTCCTGGGTACTATTCGCATTAATGAACCTTCTGACCTTTTCACGGGCTCCCTCATATTCATCGGTAGCTTTTGTACCGAGTGTATGGACACCCCGATGGACATTGGAGTTGTATCCACGGTAGTAGTCATCTACCTTTTCAATCACAGAAGCCGGCTTCTGTGAAGTGGCAGATGAGTCCAAATAAACTAGTGGGTGTCCATTTACTTCCTGATCCAGAATCGGAAAGGATTGACGGACAGTTTTAATATCCATCAATTTACTTTCCTTTCAATTACCTGGGTCAGCTGCTCCTTCACTGCTTCTATCGGAAGCTGCTTAACAACTGGAGCCAGGAAACCATGTATGACAAGTCGTTCCGCTTCCTTCTGAGAAATTCCACGACTCATCAAGTAGAACAGTTGCATTGGATCAACACGGCCTACTGATGCAGCGTGACCGGCTGTAACATCATCTTCATCGATTAGAAGAATCGGGTTTGCGTCACCACGCGCATCTTTACTTAGCATTAGGACACGTGATTCTTGCTCAGCGTTTGACTTGGATGCTCCGTGTTCAATCTTACCAATACCATTAAAGATAGCCGTTGCTTTCTCCTTCATAACGCCGTGCTGGAGGATATACCCTTCGGAGGCTTTTCCGTAATGAACAATACGTGCCGTAAAGTTTTGTTTTTGACTTCCTCGGCCGACAGAAACTGTTTTAGCATCTCCAAGAGAGTTCTCACCCATCAAGTAAGTGTAGTTTTCGGAGATCGTATAGCCGTCATTCATCTGGCCAAGAGCCCATTCAATTTTGGCATCACGATCTGCCACACCTCGGCGGTTCACATAGGTAGTAGTGCCGGCGCCAAGGTTATCCACAGCTCCAAAGGATACTTTCGCATTATCATGAGCAAAAACTTCAGTAAGGATATTGGTTACAGCTTCTTCATCCTCTTTATTTTGAGAAAGATAATTTTCTACATAAGTGACTGAACTGTTTTTATCCGCTACAACAATAACATGGTTGAAAAGGGCTGATTCCGGATCTTCTTGCCAGAAGATTGCTTGAAGTGGTTCTTCCACTTGAACGTTTTCCGGCACATAGACGAAAACGCCACCATTCATCAAAGCGGCATGCAAAGCAGTGAGACGATGCTCATCTACTTGAATACCATCTTTCATATAATATTTTTCAACAAGGTCACTGTGTTCTCTGACAGCTGTATTCATATCCGTGAAGATAACACCTTTATCTTTCAATGATTGAGATAATGAAGCGAAACCAACACGTTGATCACGCTGAATGAATAAGTTTTGTTCTGCTTTATCCTGATCGACAAAGTCTTTGATTTGTTCTGGAAGATCAGCCAAAGAACTTAACTCTTCCCCACGTACATCGTGAGTGAACTTGGTAAAGTTCCAGCGATCAATTTTTGTTTTGTCAGGCTTTGGCATTGGCAGGCGTTCCGCTTGCTGCAATGCATCCAGACGAAGGGTCTTCATCCATTCTGGTTCGTTCAAGCCTTCGGAAAATTTGGTGACATATTCTTTGTCGTATCCTAGTGAGATTTCTACTGTCATGGTATCCCTCCTATCTGATTACGCTTTTTGACCTACAGTTTCATCTTCAATTCCCAGTTCTTGCTTGATCCAGTCATAACCTTCTTCTTCAAGACGCTGTGCCAGTTCCGGTCCACCGGATTTCACAATACGACCTTGCATCATGACGTGTACCTTATCAGGAGCGATATAGTTCAATAGGCGTTGATAGTGAGTGATAATCAAGCAGCCAAAGTTTTCATTACGCATTTGGTTGATCCCTTTGGAAACAACTTTCAATGCATCGATATCCAAGCCAGAGTCGATTTCATCCAGGATAGCAATTGCTGGCTTGAGCATCATTAATTGAAGAATTTCATTACGCTTTTTCTCACCGCCAGAAAAACCTTCATTCAAGTAACGTTGTGCCATGTTTTTATCCATGTCAAGAAGATCCATCGTGCCATCCATTTCTTTGATGAATTTCATTAATGAAATTTCATCACCTTCTTCACGACGAGCATTAATGGAAGAACGGAGGAAGTCAGAGTTTGTTACACCACTGATTTCACTCGGATATTGCATTGCGAGGAACAGACCCGCTTGTGCTCGTTCGTCTACTTCCATCTCCAATACGTCTTTTCCATCAATATATACTTCACCTTCAGTGATTTCATATTTCGGGTGACCCATAATCGCGGATGCTAATGTGGACTTACCTGTACCGTTCGGCCCCATTACTGCGTGGAATTCTCCACCCTTGATTGTCAAGTTGACACCTCTTAAAATTTCTTCACCTTCAATCGCTACGTGAAGATTCTTAATTTCTAAAGTAGATCCTGCCATAACTAATACCTCCATATCTATTGTGAATCATTTTTTTGAATAAGAATTATCAACCATTCTCAATCTATTCTCATTACAATCTTATATCATTTCGAAACTGTTATCAACTTTTTTCACTGTGCCAATCGACTTTCTAAACCATTAGGTTTAAAAATGCCACTTTATTAGGATAACACGGACTTTCCTTATTATATAGATAAAAACAGAAAAAATCAGGTAGGGATTTCCCACCTGATTTTTTTATTTATTATTTATGCAATTGACGATCTACTTCAGCCACTATTTTGCGGCTTTCTTCGTATTCCTTTTGACGACGTTGTTCAACTTTTAACCGCTGATCTAATTTATTGCTATATTCCGCATAGCCCATTCCGTGAGATTGCTGCATAGCTTTCTCCATCTCGGAAGTATAATTCAGCTTAAGTTGGTCGTTAATAATAAATCAATCCTTTCGGTTTTTGTATGCTATTAAGTGTAGCATAGATATATTACCCAGACCAAAAGGCATTTAAACCAGAATAGGGGAATTGTATAGGAAATGTATTTTCATACAACAATTAACAGGATACCATTCATTCATAGTCAGATTTGCTCCATATTTCTTCGATATCCTCGAAATATACTTAATGTTGCAAATTTTGCAACTCTTGATACGCTTCCTGCACCAAAGTGACTGCCTGGCTCATTGCGGCACCTCCACCAAAGGCTGCAGAAACGCCACAAGCTTCCATTATTTCCTTTTCACTTGCCCCCTGGTCGATACATCCTTTCGTATGATAAATCATACAATATTCATCTTGAGCTACCACACTAATACCGAGTGCAATCAATTGTTTTTCTTTCTCTGTCAATTCGCCTGCTTCAAAGCAAGCTTCTGTAAAAGCATTAAAATGATGAGCGATTTCCGGCATCTTTTCCGTAAATGTACCGATTCCATGCTTATATTCTTGCAGGTATGCTTCAGTAAAAGTCATTTTATTTTCTTCCATAAATAAAAACCTCCCAGGATATTCGTTATTGCTAGTATGAGCAATATCTATGAGAATATCCTGAGAGGTATTAATCAACATATTATTTATTTGTCGCTATCTACTGGAACTACAGCTCCATCATATTCTTCTTCCATAAAGGTTTGTATTTCCTCTGAACGCAATACTTCGACGAGCTTTTTCAAGGCTTCTGAATTTTCATCTTCACTTCTTGCTGCAATCACATTCACGTAAGGTGATTCAGACCCTTCCAGGATGAGGGCATCCTCACTAGGATTCAAATCAGCTTCAATCGCATAGTTGGTATTAATTGCTACAAGTGCATTTTCTTCTCGCTCATAATTGGAAGTAAGCATTTCTGCATTGACCCCTGAGTCGAATTGAAGATTTTTAGGGTTTTCTGTTATATCGTCTACTGTTGCGTCGACTTTTTCTACCTCTTCATCCAATTTAATCAAGCCTTCACGCTCAAATAAAGAAAGGATTCGTCCATGATCAGCAACCGAACGGCTCATAAGCACAGTGGTACCTTCTGAAATATCATCTACACTGGTAATATTTTGTGAGTAAATTCCCATTGGTTCAATATGAATGCCGCCTAAGTTTACAAAATCATAATCGTTCTCTGCTTTTTGAGATTCAAGATAAGGGATGTGTTGAAAATAATTCGCATCGATTTCCCCACTCTCCAAATCCTTATTCGGCAAGACATAATCCTGGTATTGTTCAATCTTCAACTGAATTCCTTCCTCTTCCAGAAGCGGCTGTGCTTCCTGTAAAACTTCAGCATGAGGAACACTGGTTGCACCTACCACAAGTTCGTCTTCGGAGCCATTATCGGAACCTCCACTGTCGGAACCTCCACAAGCTGCAAGTACTAAAATTACAGAACTGAATATTAACCCAATCAACCATTTTTTCATTTTTAATTCCCCTTTACTTTATTATCTATCTTTTATCCAAGGCTCGGGAAGTAATATCCCCGATAAATTGGAAAATAAATACGATTAATACAATCAGGACAGTACATACAAAAACCACATCGAAATCACTGCGCTGGAAGCCATAGAAGTAGGCAAAATCTCCCAACCCGCCAGCTCCAATTACACCTGCGACTGCAGTATAACCAATTAACGCGATTGCTGTGACTGTCAAACCAGAGACAAGGGCTGGCATTGATTCCTTCAATAATACTTTAAAAATGATTGTGGATGTTTTTGCACCCATCGACTTAGCTGCCTCAATAACTCCTTTATCTACTTCTTTCAAAGCTATCTCAACTAACCTGCCATAAAATGGAGCTGCTCCAATAATCAACGCAGGTAACGCAGCTTTAGGGCCGCGAATAGTCCCCATTAAAAAATCTGTAAACGGAAATAAAAGTAAAATCAATATAATGAAAGGAATAGCCCGGAAAACATTGACTAAAGAAGATATAATCCAATTTAAAGTTTTGTTTTCCCACAAGCCGCCCGGACGGGATAAATACAGTAATAAGCCAAGCATTATTCCTAAAATCAGAGTTCCTATTACCGAAATAACTGTCATATAAAGTGTTTCATTGGTAGCAGTAATCATATCAGCCATATCTACATTAGGGAACAGTTCATTAAACATGTGTAATCACCTCCACTTCAACAGAGGTGCCTTCAATGTAAGTAATAGTTTTTTCTATTTCACCTTGAGAGCCTTCCAAGTGTACAAAAAGTGTTCCATAAGCGCCTTTTTTCGTCTGCGTGATCTTTCCATGAAGGATGTTGAGATCAATGCTGAACTCTCTGGAAAGCTCGCTGATTACAGCCTGATTAGTGCTCTCCCCAACAAAATGCAACCGAAGCACTTTTCCTGAAGAGTATTTTTCATGTATTAAATCCAAAGAGTGATCTTGATCAGGATCTCCCATCACTTGATCCACGAATTTCTTTGTCACTGGGCGTTTTGGGTGAAGAAACACATCTAAAACATCCCCTTGTTCCACCACTTTACCGTTTTCCATTACAGCAACGCGATGACATATTTTTCTGATGACATGCATTTCATGGGTGATTAAAATGATGGTCAAGCCTAATTTTTCATTAATATCGACTAATAAATCGAGAATCGAATCGGTAGTCTCTGGATCAAGTGCTGAAGTTGCTTCATCACACAAAAGCACCTTAGGGTTATTCGCTAATGCCCGTGCGATACCGACACGCTGTTTTTGACCGCCACTTAATTGGGAAGGATAGGCGTTCTCTCTCCCTTGAAGTCCTACCAGTTCGATCAATTCCATTACTCTTGCTTGCCTTTTATCCTTAGGTACACCGGCTATCTCTAACGGAAAAGCGATATTATCTCTGACTGTACGAGACCAAAGTAGATTGAAATGCTGAAATATCATACCGATTTCCTGACGGGCAAGCCGCAGCTTATTTTTGCTCATGCTTGTTATTTCCTGCCCATCTATCGTTATCGAGCCGCCCGTGGGATCCTCCAGACGATTTAATAAACGGATGAACGTGCTTTTTCCAGCTCCACTGTATCCGATAACACCGTAAATTTCCCCGGCCTCAATATTTAGATCGAGATGATCAACCGCAGTGACATCCTGGTCTTTCGTGTGAAAGACTTTAGATAAATCTTTTATCGAAATCATTCTGTGCTGCCTCCTACTGCTTGCTGATGGTTTAAAGCAAAGAAAATACTGCTTGTCCCGAGTCTTACTTAGAAAGACTTTAATTCCAACATTTCTATAAAGTAAAACTTACTTTATGCATAAAAAAACACCTTTTCTGCTTAGAGAACAGAAAGGCGCTTAGGTAACAAGCTGCTCCGTTCTCTTATCTGCCAGAGCTTATGAACTCTGCAGGAATTGGCACCTTTTCAAGCTTGGAAAACTTGACGGTTGCCGGGCTTCATCGGGCCAGTCCCTCCACCACTCTTAATAAGAGATGTGATTAATTTTATTACTTTAATCCGTTTAAGTGTCACAAAAAAGATTGTAGCATGTGAGCGAAATTATTGTCAACAAAATTCGATTAATTTCGGCAAATAAGTATTCTTACTATGCAATACTTCTAATATGCGCTGTCTTCCATTTATATGGTAGGATAATGACAGAATTCTATGAATACGGAGGAGGTTTCTTTATGGAGAAAGCGCCACTTTTCCAATTGCCTTATATCAATAATTCAGGCGTCTATGATTTACAAGATGATCTCGGAAAAGTAATCGTTCTTACTTTTTGGGTATCCTGGTGTCCAGACTGTTCCAGGGATTTACCCATGAAGGAGCAGTTATACCGGTCTATGGACTCAGACAAAATTAGTCTTCTTACTATTAATGTAGCAGGTCGGGAGAGAGAAGGCGACGCAGGAAAATCATTCGCTGAAAAATTCCTGACCCAGCCCACTTTAGTGGATGATGGCAGATCAACTTATGACCAATACCAATGCAGCGGTGTACCAACCACCGTTATCATTGACCAATACGGTAATATTTCTGCTAAGTTCGGAGATCAGGCAGAGTTTCTTGAAATAGTTGAAAAAATTGGAGAGTTAGTGAAATAACAGTTCCTAATAAAGCAAAAAGCCGAAATAAATATAATTTCGGCTTTTTGCTTTATTTAAATTGAAAATAAACTCTTAAATTAGACCAAAGCTATTCCTCTCGTTATTTCTCGGGAAATAATGTTAGGAATTGACGTGTTTAGACACGATCCTCTGCATGTAAGGAACGGAACGAAAAGCATAAACCTTATCCTTCACCCTGCCATTAGATACAATTAATAAGCATGGTACGCTTTCAACTTGATTTTCCTGCATAAAACCAGGATGTAACGATGCATTCAGTTCAAAAAACAGGTTTTGCTTCCACAACGATTCAATCGTATCAAGCATTTTCCTGGCCATGCGGCATGTCCCACAAAACGGACTATGAATAAAAATCATGGCACTCCTATTAGTGTTAATTAAGTCTTTTTCTGATGACAGTTCTAATACTTCCATCGTACCCACCTTTATATCAGGTAAATTGATTTAACATGAAAATGTTGGCTTAATAGTGCTCGAGCCAGTTCCGGTTCAGGAGTTGTTGCTACTTCCCGGTAAGCTTTATCTACATATATATGTTCCGCATGCGGGAGTTCATGAGTCAGTTGTTTCCTCAACTTATGACCTGAATCATCTTCATCCACCAGAATATAGACAATGCGATCATCAAGATTATAGTCGAGGATCATTTCCTCCATCCGTTCTACCCCGAGCGTACCATGCGTACATAATATTTCTACCTGATTGTGATCATCCAATATCTTTTTTATATGTTTTTTATCTGTAATCCCTTCTACGATTAGAATGGGGACTTGGTTTTGATCGTTCATATCAGGATCCCACCCAGTTCTTTTAGTAAAACAGACCATGCTGTAGGATAGCATGGTCTGTGGGTATCTAACGTTTATTCAACACCAGCCGCCACCATCACAATCTACATATTGACGGACTTTCGGCGCCTCTTGTTTTGCAGGTTTAGTTTTACGCTGGCGCTGTCTGCCAGTAGTATCGGCACGTCTTTTAGATTGATTCATAATAGGTCACCCCTTGTCCATAGGATGTCCGTTGAAGAAAAAATTAGTCTTCTGTAATCATTTCTTCATACTGTTCAGCTGTCATCAATTCGTCCATTTCGGACTTATTAGAAGGCTCAACAATAACCATCCACGCTTTTTCATATGGAGATTCGTTAACGAATTCTGGAGAATCTTCCAATTCCTCATTGATTTCAACGACTTTACCGCTGATAGGAGCATAAAGCTCAGAAACAGTCTTCACAGATTCTACACTGCCGAACGGCTCATCTGCTTCAAGCTCGTCCCCGACTTCTGGTAATTCCACGAATACGATGTCGCCAAGCTCAGATTGTGCAAAGTCTGTAATACCAATACGAACTTTTTCTCCTTCAACTTTTACCCATTCATGCTCTTCGGAATAACTTAATTCTTTTGGCAAACTCATGACTAATCCCTCCAAATTATAATTATTATAAATAAACTGCATTACTAACATAAAAGCTTTCCAATTATAATGCCAGTGATTTGCTCATTTTTCAGAAGCATTATTTCCAAGTATTCTCGAAATCAGCTTCTTTAAAACCTACGGTTACATCTTTTCCATTTGTTACGATTGGTCGTTTGATCAGCATTCCATCGGAAGCTAACCACTTTATCATTTCAGACTCATCGGCTTCCTTAAGCTTGTCCTTCATACCAAGTTCGCGATATTTCTTGCCACTGGTATTAAAAAACTTCTTAGCAGGAAGACCGCTTTTCGTTATGTAGTCCTGCAGTTGGGACTCTGTTGGTGGATGTTCAACTATATGAACAGGCTCATACTCGACACCATTTTCATCCATCCATTTCTTGGCTTTTTTACATGTTCCACATTGTGGGTACCAATAAAAGGTTACTGCCATTGGCTCTTACCCCCCTTATTATTTACCATGCTTTTATTCTATCATAATCTGATAAAACATTTCATCAAACAGTGGAAGCAGCTCCAATTTTTTCATTTCTCAATTGCTTTTTTCTAAACAAAAACAGACCGGTTCACTTTCCCAATGAACCGGTCTTGTTATATCCGTACGTGTGTGACCCCCTGTTAGCTATCTTTATACGATATATTTTTCTTCTTTGATCAGATTGGCAGCAATTTCACGTTTCTTCGCAATGACATTGGTAGGAGTGTGACGTATCAATTTCTTCAATGCTCCCAGCATCATACGAAGTGTATCGCCCGATTCAGATGCAATTAACGTTTCTTTTGCATGAGCTTCAATACGGTTGAATGCTTCCTGGACATAAACTTGTGTGTAGAGTAATTTTTGCTGAGCTTTTTCAGAAGATTTATTCATTGCTTTCTCTGTACGAAGCACTGCTGATTCCATATTATAGATTTCGGCGACGATATCTGCAATATTAACAAGCAGCTCTTGTTCTTTTTCTAATTTCTCTCCGTATTTTTGAGCAGCAAGCCCAGCTGCCACAAGAGCTATTTTTTTCGCATTTTTCACCAAATACTTTTCTTGCTCTAATGGTTCTGTACCAGGCTCTTCCGGCATCATCATCATTAATTCTTCTTGCAGGGACTGAGCCTTTTGCAACAATGGCAGTTCGCCTTTCATTGCTTTCTTCAACAAAGTTCCTGGAACAATCATCCGGTTGATTTCATTCGTTCCTTCAAAAATCCGGTTGATCCTGGAATCACGGTAAATACGCTCCACTTCATACTCCTGCATAAATCCGTAGCCCCCATGGATTTGCACCGCTTCATCCGCTGTAAAGTCCAGCAATTCTGTACAGAATACTTTATTTAATGAACATTCGATCGCATATTCAGCAATAACCTTTGCCACTTCTTTACCATTTTTCAACTGTTCATCCGTAAGTTTACCCATGCTTTGTTCAAAAAGCCCGACAGTACGGTAGACAGAGCTTTCATTGGCGTAGGTGTTTACAGCCATGGAAGCCAGTTTTTCCTGGATAAGCGAAAAGCTGGAAATTGGAGTCTGAAACTGCTTTCGCTCATTGGCATATTTAACGGCAAGTTCAATAGCACGTTTGGAACCACCGACGCCCCCGATTGCTAATTTATAACGGCCGACATTGAGAATATTAAAGGCGATAATATGCCCCCGTCCGATGTCTCCTAACACATTCTCAACCGGCACCTGTGCATCTTCCAGCACTAACGTTCGAGTGGATGAACTTTTAATCCCCATTTTCTTTTCTTCCGGTCCTGTAGATACACCTGGATAATCTCTTTCTACAATAAATGCTGTGAATTTATCTCCATCTATTTTTGCATATACGACGAAGACATCAGCAAAAGCAGAGTTTGTAATCCATTGTTTTTCACCATTCAAAACATAATGGGTTCCAGCTTCATTTAGTTTAGCAGTAGTTTTCGCACCTAAAGCATCGGAGCCGGAGCCTGGTTCGGTTAAAGCGTATGCTGCAATCAGTTCACCTGTCGCAAGCTTCGGCAAATATTTTTGCTTTTGTTCTTCATTACCAAAGAATACAATAGGAAGAGAACCGATGCCTACGTGCGCTCCGTGTGTTACAGAAAATCCGCCTGCCCGGGAAAACTTTTCTGTAATCAATGAGGAACTGATTTTATCCAATCCGAGACCGCCATACTCTTCCGGAACATCTACACCTAACAGCCCCAGCTCACCAGCTTTTTTCAGCAAATCGACAGAATGCTCGAATTCATGATTTTCCAGGTTATCTATTTTGGGGACAACTTCTCCAAGCACAAAATCCTCTGTGGTTTTCGCGATCATTAAATGTTCATCCGAAAAGTCCTCTGGTGTAATAACATCCTCCGCTGCTACATCCTCGATTAAAAATCCGCCGCCCTTGAACATTTTTTCCTTTGTTTCACTCATTTTATATTCCTCCCCTTATAATAATTCGAACACTCCAGCTGCACCCATTCCGCCACCAATACACATGGTTACGACACCAAATTGTTCATTACGACGCTTCATTTCATGCATTAATGTAAGCGTCAGCTTCGTACCAGAACAGCCCAGCGGATGGCCTAATGCAATTGCCCCGCCATTAACATTGACTTTATCCATATCAAGGCCCAGCTCTCTGATAACACGTAACGATTGGGAAGCAAAAGCTTCATTAAGTTCAAACAGTCCAATATCGGATTGCTGCAGACCAGCTAATTTCAGAGCTTTCGGAATCGCTGCGATTGGACCTACCCCCATGATTTCCGGCTCTACACCAGCTACTGCAAAGGATCGGAATTTGAGCAAAGGTTTTAGTCCTTCCGCTTCTGCTTTATCCTTATCCATAACTAACACGGAAGCGGCTCCATCACTCATTTGTGACGAGTTTCCTGCCGTAACTGTACCTGTAACAGAAAATGCAGGCTTTAATTTAGCCAGTACTTCCTGCGTTGTTCCTGGACGCACGCCTTCATCCTGTGTAAATAATCTGGTAGTTTCTTTTACCTTATTATTCGCTCCCAACTGTCGCTCGGTAACTTCAACTGGGACAATTTCATCCTCGAATCTTCCAGCTTCTATTGCTGCAGCTGCTCTTCTGTGACTTTCCACTGCAAAGGCATCTTGTTCTTCTCTTGAAATTTCAAAACGGGTTGCTACCTCTTCCGCCGTATGCCCCATGGACATATAGTAGCCTGGGGCATTTTCTACAATCTCTATATTTGGCTTGATCACATGACCAGGAACAGGGACCATGCTCATCGATTCGGCTCCTCCTGCAATAATGGAACCACTTTGGCCCAGCATTATTCTTTCCGATGCATAGGCGATACTTTGTAAACCAGAGGAACAATACCGGTTAATCGTTATCCCGGGAATTGTATGAGACAATCCTGCCAGTGCACCGATATTGCGTGCCATATTCATCCCCTGCTCTGCTTCCGGGATAGCACATCCGATAATGACATCATCAATTTCGCCTTCATAGTTACCTGCACGTTTCAATGTTTCTTTTATGGTTAATGCCGCCAAATCGTCCGGCCTTGTGTTGGCAAGCGTTCCTTTTTTCGCTTTCCCAACAGGCGTTCGAGCCCCTGCGACTATTACTGCTTCTTTCACATTACCTTCCCCCTTTGGTTAGATTCCCGTCCTTAGTTTCTTAAAGGTTTGCCTTTCAAAAGCATATGCTGCATACGCTGCTGAGTCTTAGGTTCACCGATAAGGCTCAGGAATGCTTCCCTTTCCAGATCTAGCAAGTATTGCTCATCTACAAGCGTCCCCTCTTTCAAACGTCCACCTGCTAAGACGAATGCCAATTTTTCTGCGATTTTCAAGTCATGTTCCGAGGCGTACCCTCCATAACCAAGTGACTTTGCTCCAAGCAGCATGGTTGCATAACCTTGTTCACCTACAACTGGAAACTTGGTACGTTTTGGGGCACGATATCCGGAATGAGCAAGCCCTAAAACCTTTTGCTTCGCATCATGGAGCAAGTGATCCCCATTGACGCTGATGGCATCCTGTTGATCAAGGAAGCCGTTCTCCCTTGCTTCTTCACCTGATGTAGAAACCTTTGCCATGGCAATCTTCTCAAAAACAGCATTGGCAACCTTTTGCAGGTCGATATCTACGCCTTGTGGAATATTGTTTAAATGTTTCAAGTAAAGTTCTTTGTTTCCTCCACCGCCAGGAATAAGTCCCACTCCCGCTTCGACAAGGCCCATATAAGTCTCCTGTGAGGCTTGGATAGCACTCGATGGCAGACAAACCTCAGCTCCTCCGCCTAACGTCATACCGAATGGTGCAGTTACTACTGGTTTATCTGAATATTTAATATTCATCATCGCTTCCTGGAATTTCTTGACGACTAATTCAATTTCAAAGAAATTATAATCTTGTGCCTCCATCAGCATCATGCCCAGGTTTGCACCGACACAGAAATTTTTGCCCTGATTACCGATCACAAGACCTTCATAGTTCTGATCCACCTCTTCAATCGCATCATTGATCATCTGTATGATATCCAGACCGATAGCATTGCTTTGAGAATGGAATTCCAGACCGGCCACTCCATCCCCAAGGTCAATCAGGCTGGCACCAGCATTCTTTTTGATGACATCCTTTGTATCCTTCAGACGCTTGAGGTTAATCTCTTTTTGATTGAACTCTTTTTGCTGATAGTTGCCGTCTGCATAGTAGTAAACGTTTCCATTTTCTTTTTTATAAAAGGAGGCGCTCCCTGAGGCGATCATCTCATCTACCCATGCCGGGACGGTCATGCCTTCTTCTTTCATACGATCAACTGATTTCTTCACACCGATAGCATCCCACATTTCAAATGGGCCCAGTTCCCAGCCGAAACCCCATCGCATCGCTTCATCAATCGAAGGAATATCATCGGCTATGTCACCGAGTAATTCTGCGGAATAGACCAGTACTGGAGCTGCTACCGACCAAATCAAATCACCAGCACGATCCCCTTTAGCTGAAACAAGAGTTTTTAATTTTCTTTTTGTACCTTTTTCTTGTTTTGCCAATTCCGTAGCCTTGGTTTTCAATTTCCTTCGTTCTTCATATACGAGTGTTTCTGGATTCAACTCGTATATTTCGCTTCCTTTTGACCCTTTTTTCTTAAGGAAAAATCCTTGCCCACTTTTAGACCCCAGCCAGCCTTTCTCCTGCATTTGTTTCATGAAGCCTGGCACTTCAAATACTTTCTTTTCTTCTCCATCTACTTGCTCGTAAACGTTATTTGCCACATGAATAAACGTGTCAAGACCAACTACATCAAGGGTACGGAAGGTAGCACTCTTTGGCCGGCCGATCATTGGCCCGGTCACAGAATCAACTTCCCCTACACTGAAACCCTGGTCAAGCATTTCCCGCACAGTTACAAGCAACCCGTAAGTTCCGATACGATTGGCAATAAAGTTAGGTGTATCCTTTGCTTCCACAACACCTTTGCCGAGATTGTCTTCCCCAAACTTTTTCATGAAAGCAACTATATCCGGGTCTGTATGTTGAGTTGGGATCACTTCCAATAATTTTAAATATCTAGGCGGATTGAAGAAATGCGTGCCAAGGAAGTGTTTTTGGAAATCTTCCGAACGGCCTTCAGCCATTGCTGCAATCGATATACCAGATGTATTGGAACTGATTATCGACCCAGGCTTTCGATGTGTATCTACTTTTTCATAGACCTTTTTCTTGACTTCCAGGTTTTCAACAACAACTTCAATAACCCAATCTACATCTGCAAATTTGTTCATATCATCTTCCATATTCCCGACCTGAATCATATCCAGGTTCGTTCTGCTTGTTATTGGGGAAGGTTTCTGCTTTAACAATCCCTGCTTATTCATGGCTGCGATTCGATTACGAACACTAGAATCTTCTAATGATAAGCCCTGCTTCTTTTCTTTATCCGTCAATTCACGAGGCACAATATCCAACATTAATGTCGGGATTCCAATATTGGCCAAGTGGGCAGCAATACCGGCCCCCATGACTCCAGAGCCCAATACGGCGGCGCGCTTGATTTTGCGATTCATTACTTTTCCCCCTATCCCTTTTGAATGAATACTCATTCATTTTAAAGCTAAAAAAATAAGATAGTCACCTATCAACATCTATTCTTACTATAAAATATTTTCAGACATTTCGCAATCGTTTTTGTATAACTTAGGAAAATATTTCTTTTTCAGTGGCGCAGTTGAATCTCGGGAGACATAAAAAAGAGGAAGAAACCCCGTTTTGTCTCCCCCCCAGTCTGTTACATGCTTATTTTTTCAGCACACCCTTCAACACGAATGCTACATTAGCCGGACGCTCTGCCAGACGGCGCATGAAATAACCGTACCAGTCGTTGCCATAAGGTACATACACACGCATATTATAGCCTTCCTTCACTAATTCTTCCTGGCGCTCCACCCGAATCCCATATAGCATCTGAAATTCGAATTGATCATTAGGAATGTTATGATCTTTCACTATTTTTTTAGTGTAGTCAATCATAGCATCGTCGTGGGTAGCTACTGCTGTATAATTTCCATTTAATAAGTGGGTTTTTATAATTTCTTTGAAATTTTCATCTACATCCTTCTTTTCGGGAAAAGCTACCTTTGGTGATTCTTTGTAAGCTCCCTTGACCAGGCGTAAATTAGGGTTGTATTGATCAAGATCTTTTATGTCTTCTGCCGTGCGGTATAAATAAGCCTGCAGTACCGTACCTACATTGTCAAACTCTTCTCGGAGTTCCTTGAAGATATCTATTGTCTTTTGACAGCGTTCGAAATCCTCCATATCAATCGTTATGAATACCCCATATTCTTTACCTGCCTCTAAAATCCTTCTCATGTTATCCATGACGAGATCATATGAGATATCCAGCCCCATGGACGTCATCTTTAAAGATAATTGGGAATCAAGGTTATTTTTTGAAATGGCCTTAATCGCTTCTATACATTCGTCTGCTGCTTGTCTGGCTTCAGCTTCGCTATCAATGAATTCTCCTAAATGGTCTATAGTTACCGACATTCCGTTTTCATTTAGTTTGCGGATTGTCTGAACAGCGTCAGGAATCGTTTCCCCAGCTACAAAACGACCTGCCCCAAATCTTAATCCGTATTTTTTAGCTAACTTAGTGAAAAATTTATTTTTGGATAAAAACAGAAAGAAATTACGTAACAACTGCTCCATGATGCATCCCCCTACACCAAACTTTTATCTAATTGTGTGAAAATTACAACATGTAATCGCTATCACATTTACATTCTATCATTTTTCATAGAATGTGGGTATTATTTAGCAAAAATAATCAAAGAAACGAACAAAACATAAAATTATGTTAAAAAACAACGAAATTCGCAGGTTTCCTAATAGGAAACGGCTTATAGGACAAAATAAACCTGAAAAATCTTAAGGAGGTCATCATATGCAACAACAACAGCCTGGTATGCAACAAGCCCAGCCGATGGCACAGCCGCCTAATATGGTAAGCGGAAAGGACCAGCTTTATATAACGGACATGCTTTCCTGGAATTTGAATGCCTGTAAAAAGGCCCATTTCTTTGCCCAGCAATGTCAGGATCCCGAGCTGCAAGCCGCTTTGGAGCAAGCTGGCCAGATGCATCAGAGACACTATAACAAAATTTTAGAGCACTTGAACAATCAATCACAACCAATCAATTAACAAGGAGGGAGTATATTATGAATCAACAAAGCCAAAAGATTCAAAACCCTGAAACGAACGTACCGAAAACACCGCAAATGAATGAACGTGACTTCGTCAATGATCAATTATCGACGGAAAAATACATGACGGATGCCTACAACATTGCTTTGAATGAAGCAAGTAACCAAAATCTTTATAACGACCTTGCTGCTATTTTTAAAGAAACACAAGACTGCCAGCGTGATCTGTTCAATCTCATGTTCAAAAAAGGCTGGTATACCATGGAGCAGGCCGATCAGCAAAAAATGCAGCAATCCTACCAGCAATTCAGCGGATACAAAAACCAATTACCTTATCAGTGATTAGAAAAACTTGGCTTGTCGCCAAGTCCTATGGCGAAAGCCTAGTTTTTCTTATACTTTTAATCCTTTAACAAAGTTAATCTTTCTTAAAGTGTAAAAAAAGCTATCTTGAAGGGGCATCCCTTTCAAGATAGCTTTTCATCTGTTAACAGCCTTTATCCGACGACATCATAACCTTGGTCTTCAATTGCGTCTTTCATTTTTTCCTTCGTTACAAAAGCTTCGTCATATTTAACGTCTACTTTCCCTGCATCTAAGTGAACTTCAACACCGTGGACACCTTCCAATTCCTCTAAGGCTCCTTTAACCGCCTTTTCACAATGCCCGCAGGTCATTCCATTTACTTCTAAAGTCATTTCCATACATGAACATCCTTTCTCATTAAACTGTGATTTATAACTTAACTCGCTTCAATCGAAGTGAGTTAGACACAACACTTACAGAACTGAATGCCATAGCTGCCCCAGCTATCCACGGTGCCAGCAAACCTGCTGCCGCGATAGGAATTCCGGCAGAATTATAAGCAAGTGCCCAGAATAGATTCTGACGAATATTTTTCATCGTCTTTTGACTTAATTGCACGGCTTTAGGAATTAATGTTAATTCGCCGCCCAAAATCGTCAGGTCAGCAGCTTCAATTGCCACATCTGTTCCAGTTCCGATCGCAATTCCTACATCTGCAATAGCTAGTGCAGGTGCATCATTGATGCCGTCCCCGACCATTGCTACTTTTTTGTCTTGCAGCTGTATTTCTTTTACCCGTTCCGCTTTTTCTTCCGGAACAACTTCCGCAATGACACGATCGATTCCCAGCTGTTTAGCAATTGCCTGAGCAGTCCTTTCATTATCCCCTGTCAACATCACTAATTCAATGTCTGCTTCTTTTAATTGACGCAAGGCTTCTGGTGCAGATTCTTTAATCGTGTCAGCCACAGCAATAATACCTTTAACCTTATTATCAACTGCAATAAGCATAGCTGTTTTACCTTCATTTTCCCATTTTTCCATTGTTACTTCATATGATTCGTATTCCACATTCAGCTGACGAATTAACTTCCTTGTGCCGATTTGTACTTCTTTTCCATCTAACACAGCTTTAATACCATGACCTGGTACCGCTTCAAAGCTGCTAGGCTCCATCAGCTCTAAACCTTGTTGTTCCGCATAGGTGACGATCGCATCCGCTAAAGGGTGTTCGGAACTTTTTTCTGCACTCGCTACCAGCTGCAGAATGTCAGGTGCTCCTTCGTAGTTTGTCACTTCCGGTGTACCTTTGGTTAATGTACCAGTTTTATCAAATACTACCGTATCAATTTTGTGGGTGTTTTCCAGGTGCTCGCCACCTTTGAATAAAATGCCTTGTTCTGCACCTTTACCAGTACCGACCATGATGGAAGTCGGTGTCGCCAGACCAAGGGCACATGGGCATGCGATAACCAAAACAGCGATAGAAGCAACTAATGCAGATGTGAAATCACCCGGAGAAACAATCGTCATCCAGACAATGAAGGTAATGATGGAAATAGCTACTACAATTGGTACAAAATAGCCTGAAATGACATCGGCCATTCTTTGAATTGGCGCTTTTGAACCCTGTGCTTCTTCGACAACTTTAATAATGCCTGCAAGGGCTGTGTCTTTTCCAACCTTTGTCGCTTTCATCTGAATATGACCATTTTTATTGATTGTAGCTCCGATCAATTGATCCCCTGGCTCTTTTTCTACCGGGATAGATTCGCCTGTTATCATCGATTCATCTACAGAGGAATTACCTTTTATGATTTCTCCATCCACAGGAATTTTTTCACCAGGTTTTACTATAAGAACATCCCCAGCCGAAACTTCATCCAGCGGAATTTTTATTTCTTGCCCATTCCGTAGAACAGTCGCTTCTTTCGCTTGCAAATTCAGTAAACTCGAGATAGCCGCCGTCGTTCTTCCCTTGGCAACTGCTTCAAAATACTTCCCTACCAGAATCAACGTAATGAGGATGGCACTTGTCTCAAAATATAAATGAGGATCCATACCAGGGTTTCCAACTGAACGAATTGCTTCAGCCAGACTATAGAAATAAGCGGCGCTCGTTCCCAATGCAACCAGTACATCCATATTGGCGCTCTTATTTCTTAGACTTTTATATGCACCCACATAGAACTGCCAACCGATGATGAATTGTACTGGTGTAGCTAACGCAAACTGAAACCATGGATTCATCAAGAGATGTGGTACCGGCAGTCCAAGCAAATGATCAAACATCGTAAGCAGCAATGGCAAGGATAAAATAGCAGAGATATAAAGCTTCATACGCTTTTTCTTTAATTCCTCTTCCTTTTGAGAAGCCCTTTCCTCACGATCCGCCCGTAATTTAGCATCATAGCCTAGTTTCTGGACACGAGCGATAATATCATTTTCATTAATATCCCCGCTATATTCAACGGTAGCTGTTTCATTGGTCAAATTAACCGTAGCCTGCTGTATTCCTTCAGTTTTATTTAACACTTTCTCGATACGTACAGAACAAGCGGAACAAGTCATACCAGTGATATCGAATTCGGCTTTTTCGGTCTTTACGCCGTAACCCAGCTTTTCGATACGTGCTGAAACATCATCCGGAGATACTTTATCCGGATCATAAGCTATTCTTGCATTCTCCATCGTCAAATTGACGTTTGCTTCAACACCATCCATTTTGTTCAATACTTTCTCGATCCTCGTAGAACAGGCAGAACAAGTCATACCTGTAATATCGACGGAAAGGTTTTTTTTGTCACTCATCATACCTCTCCTTTCTATTTTGCAAATTGTTTCATGACTTTCATTAACTCTTCGATAGATTCATCTCCGTTACCAGCCTTTATCGCATGGCTGACGCAATGTTTTGTGTGACGTTCCATCAAAGAAAATCCCACTTGATTAAGTGCTTTATCTATAGCAGAAATTTGTACAAGTACATCGACACAATAACGGTCCTCTTCAACCATTTTTTGAATCCCTCTCACTTGCCCTTCGATTCGTTTCAAACGGTTCAAAACTTTTTGTTTCTCCTCATCTGTTCGTGGCTTAATCGGTTGTTTCCCACTATTTTCTGGTAAATGTTGATCCAACCTCGTCACCTCCAAGAGTACTTAACTTAACTAAACTATACCCCCGTATAGTATTATTGTCAAACTGAAACACTTCATAATTTTATTATCCTGGATAAACTGCCGTTATGAGAGCATTAAAAAGAGCAGCTTTTACACTGCTCTTAATTTAACCTATTTTGCCTCGTTAATAGCATTGATCATACGCTGTTCGATATGTTCGGCAATTTGGTTCAATTCCTGATCCTCTACGAATTCAATTAACTTGGTAGGTTTCGGCATACCTATTTTTGTCATGCCGTCACTTTCATGGACAACAATTTTACACGGAAGAAAGTAACTTACCAATTCATTCTTTTCCAGGACTTTTTTTGCTTCCGAAGGATTACAAACCTCTAAAATCCTCACTGGCTTGTCAAAATCCAGTCCTTTGTTATTTAAGGTGGCTTTCACATCAAAATCCCATAAGACTCCAAACTTGTCATTTTTCAATTCGGCTTCTAAAGCTTGTACCGCTTCATCCAAACTCTTATTAGTGTCGACTGTGTAATGGAACAATCTGAATACCTCCTTCAAAATCTTTTCACTTACACATTATACCCTGTTTGGTATAATTAAAACGAGTGATATACTTTCATTGCTGCACACTAAAAGAATGCTGCTAATTATTTGAAAGTGTTGGAATTCTGACCTATGATGTCATTGTAAAGAGGGGTGAGATGATGCAAATAACAGATGAAGCGAAAACTGATATCATTCAAATTTTAGAAGATAATGATGCGGAAGGTATCCGTCTGTTTTTAGCCGGCATTGGCTGAGGGGGCCCACAATTGGGACTGTCCCTGGATGGGGCAGAAGAAACAGATACGCTGGAAGTCATTAATGGGATAAAAGTATCAATTGATCCGCACATTAAAGATATGACTAATTCCTTGCGACTGGAAAAACGTCCGCATGGTTTAGTGCTCGCTGGCATCCCGGCAGGGGATTGTTAGGTAAGAAGTATTCATATAGAAAAACCGTGGTACATCCTTTGATGAATACCACGGTTTTTTAATTGCAATATTTACGTATGGCCTGTTGAAGAGAACGCAAAAATTTAAGTCCCAATTTTAATTGAAGGTCATTTATCCTTTGAGCATGATCTGGTTTCACGCCAATCACTACAATTTCCATTCCCATATAGGCTAACGATTGAACAACCCCTTGAAACGCAATGACTCCATCCTGTTCAATTTCTCCAACGGCCGTGAGATCAAATAAAATGGTTTCTATATCTGACTGTTGAGCTGACGTTAACAGTTCATCACCAACAGCGTTTATTTTTTCTGCATTGAGATCACCAAAAAGAGGGACCAGCGCCGTAGTGGAAGAAAGCTCAATAAATGGGGCGGAAAGCCTGTTATTTTCGGCCATGGCTTCCTGCAGCTTTTCTTTTTCCTCCAGCAGCTCAAAGTTGGTTGTATTAAGACGTGAACGAAGTTGACCTAAAGAAGCTGTCACATCCAGCATTCCTTGATCTTTCGGAAGGATCATCATTTCTGCATGAAGGTCATTTTTCCAATTCACATAGAGATCTACGAGTAGAAGGTCATGGTTAGCAGAGGAAGGTACCAGGTTAATTTCTATTTTATTTTTACTTTTACCAGGCACCACTTCTTTGCGTACTTTATGAACGCTTTCTTCATCACACATTTTTAAAAAGTTATGATGCATGACAAAAATATCCTCGACTTCAGTAGAATACTGAAGAATTTCAAATTGTTTAGTTATAAGAAGGTAAGGAACCGAAAAAAATTCATCAACTTGTTTCATCCACGACGCCTGCTTTCCATACATTATGCACTTGCTCTAACTCAGCCAGCCCCTTTACTACACGCACTTGCCCTGTTTCCAAGTTAGATAAATCATACTTCTTCGCTATTCTGCCACCGATAATAATACCAGGGGACCAACTTAGCTGACTGAAAGCTTCCGTCATTTGCTTTACTACCGGTAATCGATATGATAAAGCTGCTGACAAGCCGATAACATCGGGCTGCCAATCTTTGATTTGTCTCAATGCATGATCTAAAGGAAGATTGGGACCCAGATAACGTACACGCCAGCCCTTTTCTCTGTAAAAACCGGCAACCATTTTCAACCCTAAATAATGTTGTTCTTCTTCTGCACCCAAAAGGATGATCTTTTTTCTTGTTTTAGATTGAAATTTATTTTCATAAACCCCTGCGTCCAGCCTGGAAAGAACAAAATCACATACAGCTGTAGCCAAATGTTCATCAGCAACAGAAATTTCGTTTTTTTCCCATAATGCTCCAATATAATACATGGCAGGAGTAATAATATCGTCAAAAAGATATAGTCTCGGATGCTCTGCAAGAAGATTATCGACTAATTCAACAGCCTCATCTTCCTTGCCTTGCAAGAGATACTCCGCAAATTTCTCATAATGTTTTCTGGTCATTCCCACACCTCACTTAGGACAGGGTCTTAAGTTCTTTTATTCCTGCCTGTAAATACTCCAAATAAGCATCTCGTTCATCAGAAGATTCAAAAGCTGCATTTTCCATGCCTTTGATCAGCCTTTCATAATTATCAACAATTAATTCAGTACCTACTCCCCTGGAAGTCAAAACACTGTTCAGCCATAACGTATAATCCACAAAAAATGTACTGCTGCCCATCTGATATGCTGTATCAAGGTGATCAAGATGATGATGGTTATCTTCTACGGTCCGTCGTCTGCCATTTTCCCCGAATTTATCGATTAGACCTGGATAAGTCTGATAAATATCGTTGACTACACGGTCAACCAATTTAGTCTTCTCGGACACTTTCATCGGGCAACAACCTTATAGCGGGATACTTTAGGCACAATACCAGCCAGCTCCTGATCGGGATAATTCTTTTCCAATTCATGAATGCGTTTGAAATCTTCACTCCGCACCCACTTCAAGTAATCTTCTTTTGTCTCCCATTCCATATGAACAGTCAGCTCTCCCGCCCGTTTATCATTTTGTAATAACTGAAAGGAACGAAAGCCTTCTGACTGGTCTACTGATCTGCTTCTTTTATTATAAATTTCTATTAATTCCTCAGCTTTATGGTCAGGAACTGTAACTGTTGAGTCGACGATATACATAATTCATCTCCTTTTTCACACCTAAAAGACTATTTTTTCAATCGTACCATATTAAAGATCGCCTTGTATAACAATGGGGTTTAAATCGCCTTTAGTCGCATTATATATGTCCATGAACATGTAAGCGGTTTCTTGTTATCTGAATTGCTTGAAAGTTTCTATTTTTTTCAAACGTATTTAAATTTTTGTTCTTAGTGTTTATACTAGTATTCGACAAAAAATTACAAAATCAGAAAACTAAATTCTTTTTTCAGAATTTTAGTTTTTTTATTCGGAAAGGAGTATGAATATGGCGACTAAAAAAAGGGGGATGTTCCAGAGGTTTTTGGATGGAATTGAAACGGTTGGTAATAAACTTCCCCACCCAGTCACCTTATTTGCTGTTTTAGCTCTGCTAGTCATTGTTCTATCTGGCATTGTGTCCAGTCTGGGAATATCAGTAGAACATCCTGGCGAAGAAGGAGAAATGGTTGAAGTAAAAAATCTGATGAATAAAGAAGGAATCCAATACCTTTTCTCCAGTATGACCGAAAACTTCATCGGGTTTGCACCATTAGGAGTAGTATTGGTCACAATGCTTGGTATTGGTATTGCTGAGCGGACAGGCCTGATCAGTGCCTTATTAAGAGGTTTTGTCTTATCTGTACCGCAGCGCTTGATCACTTTTGGTCTTGTTTTTGCCGGGGTAATGTCCAGCGTAGCTTCTGATGCTGGTTATGTTGTCCTGCCACCATTAGGAGCGGTTATCTTTGCTGCTATCGGGCGCCACCCTCTTGCAGGTCTTGCAGCGGCGTTTGCGGGGGTGTCAGCAGGGTTCAGTGCCAACTTATTCTTATCCGCAACGGACGCCATGCTTGGCGAATTGACAATCGATGCGGCTGCAATTATTGATCCTGCATACGCAGAAACAATGAATATCGCCATGAACTATTACTTTATCATAGTATCTGTTTTTCTTTTATCCATTGTTGGTGCATGGGTCACCGAAAAGATAGTTGAGCCACGCTTAGGGGAATATAAAGGAGAATACCGTGAGGATCTAAAAGGCTTGGACGCCACAGAGAAAAAGGGCTTAAAGTGGGCAGGTATTTCAGTAGCGATTGCAATTATCCTTACCGCATTACTGATTGTTCCTTCAGGTGCTCCATTGCGGGGAGATGATGGAAGTATCATCCAGTCACCTTTCATGAGTTCACTTGTACCGATCATTACGATTCTATTCTTCATCCCTGGCTTGTTTTATGGGATCGCAACAAAAGAAATCCGAAATGATAAAGATGTAGCGAATCAGCTTTCCGATACGATGGCTGCTATGGGTATGTTTATTGTTCTTGCATTTACTGCAGGTCAATTCGTTGCTTATTTCTCCGAAACTAATATGGGGCTTGTCATTGGTGTGTATGGAGCTGAATTTTTAGAGGCTGCCAATTTATCCGGTATCCCATTGATTTTAGGTTTCATCCTGGTATCTGCAATCATAAACTTGTTCATCGGTAGTGCCTCAGCTAAATGGGCGATGATGGCTCCTATCTTCGTACCAATAATGATGCAGCTGGGGTATTCACCGGAATTGACTCAGATGGCTTACCGTGTTGCAGATTCAACAACCAATATTATTACACCATTGATGACATACTTTGCGATCATCATTGCATTTGCTCAAAAATATGATAAAAAGATGGGAATTGGAACCATGATTTCAGTTATGTTTCCCTACAGTATTGTCTTCTTGATAGCATGGACAATCATGCTAATCGTATGGATGATGTTCGGAATCGACTTAGGGCCTGGTTCCCCGATCAAATACTAGACTTAAAGGCGAAAGCCTAAGTATTAAAAAAATGCTTGCAGGAAATCCTGCAAGCATTTTTCATTTATTGCGATACAACTTCATCGATGACTTTCATTTCTTCGTGATCAAGCATGTTTTTGTTAACGATGTCCGTAACTTCCTTGTTCATGTTATCTCTCAAATCATCTGCTTCCTCCTTATCGCCTACCAGATAGATACGTTCCCACTGCCTGTCTTTCGCAAGCTTATCCAATTTAGGCGCAAGGCTCTTATACCAGCGATAACGGTTAGCTTCAAAACGCTCCTTGTATTGCTCCTGCGGTGTGCTGCGGCTGCTGTCTCCCTTTGGCGCCTGGGCTGGATGGGTCGTATATTGCTTCCAATCTTCTGTATTCAGATCCAGCTCGAACATTTGTGAATCTTTCAATGTCCCCAGTTCTGTGTCCATGATTTTAATCGCTTCTTTTTGGGTCAGTATAATTCCGGTTTTAGGGAAGCTATCATACATTTGTTTCAACTGATCCACTTTAGCAGTTTCCTCCCAGTGGAATTCTGTTTCTACTGGCATTTGGAAACGTTCGGCGAACCAGATAGAATCATCTGCTGTAGCAAAGATAACCAGACTTTTACGGAAATTCTGCTCATTTTCTTTCACAAAGTTTTCTACCTTCTCTTTAACTGCCCAGAAATTTCGTTTTTCATCAGAGTCACCATCTTCTTGAAGATAACTCTCAAAGTTGTTCAAACCATTCTTCAAGTGTATTTTCCATTCCCCGCCTTGCTGGTCCGGGTCAGATGGATCTGTATTTAAATACATGCTGAATACACGCTGAGGCTTTTCTAAATAAACACTTTCTAACTTCTTAATTTCTTTATTCATATCCATAAGGCTACATCTACTCCTTTATAAAAACTGTTTGTCTACTAGTTATGTAACCGCGTTGTCTAGTACTCAAACCTGCTCACTTAAATTTCATAAAGAAAAAGCACCCCACGCAATCGAAAGGTGCTTTAAGCCAAGCGCAGAAGCCTTGCAGAAGGAATAAATTCCCAACAAAAAATCATCTCTGATACACATTCCCTTTATCATCTATATAGATGGTTTGGACAATGGAACGGTTAAACTTAATGCCCATTTGTGTCTCACCTCTCACCTGAGCAGTTATGTTATAAAACCCTTTCTCCATTCCTCTTAAAAAAATCGTACCGTCAGCAGCCATATCTATAGTTGAAGATTTTACTTTATCCGGGCTTTTAAAAGACTCGTGACCAAGTGTAAGTGTGGTCCTGACATTTCTCACTGTATCTTTCCCTGTAAGAAGACGGACCTGGGGATTGTTCCTTCCGCTAACTTCCAAGTTTATATTTTCATTGATATCACTTTGAAAATGAACATTTAACAAATAGGCTTCCGTATCAGCAGAGTGAGCCTGGATGCGCCATAAGCCATGCTCAGGATTTTCTAGTGTTATCGTATGGTTGTATGCACCATGGAAGTAACTGCTTTGGTCTTTTGAGGTGCGAAAGTTTTCAAGTTGCTTCCCTTTTGGACTGTACAAGGTGAGGTCACTTGTCGGAGAACTGCTCGTCCATTGTATGGTAACAGACTCTACGTTTTCTTCTATATGAAAAGTTTCTGTCTTTTGTCGCTTGAACTTTCCTCCACTATGAAAGGTTGCAGCGGAATGTGGAGACAAACTTTCCATTTGGACATTACTCGGCAAAGAAGAGGTTTGTAAATAGGGTTGAAAAAGGTTGAACGTTGCATTTCCTTCTTTGATGGTGTAATGAGTCCAATCATCAACCATAATTTCCTCCGCATATGGCAAACGGGAACTCGATACGGTTACTGCCCCATCATTGGAACCGTATTGGCTTAAGTATAAACCTCCCCAAAACAGAGACCCCCACGCAGGCCCCCATCCGGTTCCACCAAAGGTATACATAGAGGTATTTTCAATACCGGGCTCTCTATCCGTCATATCTCGAAAATAAGCCATATAACCTGTTTGCAAAGATTGTGTTGCTTCATTTTTATTACCTATAATATCCGCAAGCCAACTGGCACCCTCACTATGGGCTAAATCCGCCAGTTCCGAGCCATGATGAGGACTTGAAAGTGTGACCACCCGTTCCACATACTCATCGGCACCAAAATAAATTAAGGCTGTCTGTGCATCTACACCGCCTTTACTATGAGCTGCCAGTACTACTTTTTTCCCAAAATGTTCGTATATTTCACCAAGCTTTTCCGCAAGCAGTTCTCCGTTGTTCCACATATTTTTATCGGGATACAAGTCGATGAATGCTGTCTGGTAGCCATTTGTATAAGCTGTCTCATACATATCATTTTCTTTCCACCATGTAGCTGAGGAACTATTCAATCCATGAATAAATACAATTGGTGCTTTGTTTTCATCAATATCGGCGGGGTCCTCACCGACGTACCACTGACCCGGCACTCCTGATGGGTCATCCTTGCCAAACGATCCTGCCCAAATCTCAGCCGGCCATGCCATCAATAGAAACAGTCCAAGAATTATGATCCTCTCCCTCATATTCTTTTACCTTCCCCTTCCCGTTTAGGTATGGTAAACATATTCTGTGTTGACGCTCCTATCCCCTTTTATATAGGAAGAAAAAAACAAAACAAGCCGAAGGCATCAGACGAAGCCTTAGGAAGCTCACCGTACGCCTATGGGAAGCGAGTGATTTCCCGGCCCCCCCAACCGTTACTATCGTAACGGAAACAACATATCCTGAAACTGAGTCTTCAGTAAAAGGGAGCTTTTATGTAAAATCACCAAGGAAATTTAACAGATCAAATCAAAATAAGGCCTGTTCCTTTTTCCTGGAACAGGCCTTATTATTCGTATTATTCAGAGCTTCCGGTCCATTCTTCAATGAGATCCCGGTTATCTTCTAACCATGTTTCCGCTCCTTCTTCAGGAGAACCTGCTTCGTTGATTTCTGCCATCAAACTTCCTAACTGATCATCGTTCAGCATGAAGTTATCAAACCACTCTACAACTTCCGGCTGATCTTCTTCCAGTCCTTTACGTGCTGCATAAGAAATGTTTTCAGAATCGCCATAGATGTTTTTTGGATCCTCCAAAATTTTCAAATCCATTTCTGCAAAAGTCCAATGAGGCTTCCATAGGGTCACAACAATCGGCTCTTCATCTTCCATACTATTTTTCAATTCAGATATCATCGTTGGCTCTGATGAGGAGGATAATGAATAGTCAAGATCATACTCATTGATGACCTGATCGGTCAGATCCATGATACTGGCACCTGCATCAATACCGACTATCGTTGAATCAAATTTTTCCTTATGTTCATTTAAATCTTCAATTGAATTTACTTCTTCTACATAAGATGGTACCACTAATGCTAAATCTGTACCTTCATACCAGGTTTCCCGCCAATCGATTTCATCTTCAAACTTTTCATAAAAAGGCTTATCCGTATTAGGCAGCCAAATTTCCATCCCGATATCGATATCGCCGGAAGACAACGCTTCATATAACGCACCTTTTTCCACGTTATTCAATTCAACGTCGTATCCTTTTTCCTCTAATACGATTTTCCACATGTTAGAAACGGCAACATTTTCGGCCCAGTTGTTCATGCCGATATTGATAGTTCCTTTTTCTTCACTATCTCCCCCGGCATTGCCTTCATCATCAGAATCTCCACCGCAGGCTGCTAAAATAAGTACAGCCGCCAAGGCTAACATTGTTAAGTAATTACGTAGATTTTTCATCTGTATTCCTCCTTTTAATGTTATTGTGATATTAAATTAAAAAAATAAACCAAAACACACTACTTGAGTAATACAATTTACGATTTTACCATATATTCTATAAAGTTTGAACAAAATAAACTGTATAAAACAGGAATTCAGATTACATTCCTGTTTCTTTAACTAAATTTTTATTACAATTGCTGATGAAAACAAGAGAAAGAGATACAATAATACAAGTGATTCTATTGTTCGAGTTTGAAGAGCATTAGATTTGTCTATACAATAGTATAAATTCATCCACGACCCATGAAGGAGATACATGCTCATGAAAGCTGCTGAACTACTTACAAATATACAATTAGATCATACCCTCAGCCCGTCAGCGATGTCTGTCCACATTGCTGATATTTCTTGTGATTCCCGTGAAGTAAAACAAGGGACATTGTTTGTGGCTGTTCCAGGACATGCTGCCGATGGACACAATTACATAGATAGCGCTGTGGAAAGAGGGGCATCATTAGTCATTGGGGAAAAAGAAGTTGCCAATGCTGACTTCCCATATATACAGGTTAAAGACAGCAGAAAAGCATTGGCTCAAATAGCCAAAGCTTTCTACATGAAAGATAAGCCTTTACCTAAAACGATTGGAATCACTGGTACAAATGGAAAAACAACGACGACCTATATGCTGAAGAGTATCTTCGAACAAGCGGGATACTCGTGTGCCACTTTTGGTACAGTCTCTTATATTATTAATAAAGAAGCATATCCATCTTCCAATTCTACCCCGGACCCTTTGACACTATATAAACTTCTGGCACAGAGTAATGATGATGTCGCCATTCTTGAAGTCTCTTCCCACGGGATTAGACAAGGCCGGGTGCATGGTCTTTTCTTTGACCATCTGGTGTTTACAAACCTGGCACATGACCATTTGGACTACCATGGGAGCATGGAAGACTATTTTGAAACAAAGGCCAGTCTTTTTCAGCAACTGAAACCAGATGGTAAAGCTGTTATTTATACCGGACAAGGCTGGGGAAAGCAACTGTCAGAACGGTTGAAGGATGAAGGAAAACATGTCTACACTGTTAATTCTTCTGAACAGGATGACATGATCGTTCAGCCTGAACAAAATTATGTGATTGTAAACGGCGAGCAATGGCCCCTTTCCCTACAGATGCCTGGTGTCCATAATTTCCATAATGCTTCTTTCGCCGCTTACACTTCATACCTGGCAGGTATTGATTGGAATTCGATAACCGATACCTTAGCACGAAAGCTGCACGTGCCAGGTCGTTTCGAGGAATACAGACACCCGAATGGAGCTACTATCATCGTCGATTATGCCCATACGGCGGATGCACTTGAAAATATCTTTCATACTGCTAAAAAAGAAGGTGCCAAACGAATTGTTCATATTTTTGGCTTCCGTGGCGGAAGAGACCAGACGAAGAGAAAAGAAATGTTAAAAGTGAGCGCCTCAAATACCTCGCGCTACATCTTGACCGGGGACGATTTATACGGAGAAGCACCTGCCACAATGGAAAAGGAACTCTATGATTTGCACAAGCATTACGGAAACAGTGCGGGGAAAGTAATGTATGATCGGACGAAAGCAATAAAGTCAGCTTGGGATCACGCTCGCCCAGGGGATTGGATTATCATTACTGGCAAGGGACATGAAACTTATGAACAGGTTTATAAATACCCAGTCGATTCCGACATCAATTGCATCCGCTATTTAGATCGGTTTACAAGAAACCCACAGAAGAAATTAATTCAGAGTTGACGCATTGCGTCAACTCTGCCATTCTAATATTTCTATTCTGTTGCCAAACGGATCTTCCATATAAAGCCGCCTTGCATTCGGTAAGTTATCATCCTCTTGATAAGGTACATTCTGATCAGTTAAATGATTCATCAAGTGTTTGATATCCTTTACAACCAATGCTGGATGAGCTTTTTTGGCAGGCTGAAAATTATTTTCCACTCCAATATGCAGCTGATGGTTACCACAGCGGAACCATACGCCTCCCCTTTTCTTTAATTCGGGAGGCTTTTCTAATTCTTCCATCCCTAAAATTTCAACAAAGAACTTTCTCGCTTGTTCTTCACAATTAGCTGGAGCGGCCAATTGAATGTGATCGATTCCTTCAAACTGATATGTCATAGTTATCACCCCCTCGTTTCATTCTACATCCATCATGATAATACCTTTAATTATCGTAACTTAGTTAAATCCCTGTTTATTCGTTAGGCCTATAAAAAAGCCAGCCTCTTTCCTTTCACGTGTCAAAGGAAAGAGGCTGGCTTTTTAGTGTTAATCTTTATTCTTCATACGAGCATCTGCTGCTTGTGAGCGAGCTTGCGCTTCTCTATCTTCATGATCAGCTAATTCTTCCGAAAATTCAATATCAAGCGCATGAGCTTTCTTTTCATATTTTGGTGTTTGTGGAAGTGATGAATCATTTTTTCCATTTGCTTTACGATGATCGTCTCTGCCCATTATGCCACCCCTTTTCTTATTTCATTACAGTTATTATGTGTTCAAGACATTATTCTATTCCAGCCCCAATGGGATTAGGTTAAGGATTGTTCCATATAGAAGGGGCTGTCCCATAAGTCTGTAACAGACTAATTGGGGCAGCTTTTTTCGTTTATTGTTGATATCAAAAAAGTGGGGCTGGGAAACGATTCCCTTTCCGCGGGGAAGACGACAAGTCTCCTCGGGCTACGCCCTGCGGGGCCTCGTCAGCCTTGCTTCTCCCGCAGGAGTCTCATCGTTTCCCTGCCCAAATTGCCCATCAACAATGCAAAAATCTTCTTTTTTACATACAAAAAAATCGCCTCATTCGTTATAATGTAAGCGACCAAACCAACAAAAAACGAAAAGCGAGGCGATTTTTTTATGAGTAACTCTTCAGCTACTTTCATTGATTATAACATGGGGCAGTTAGTTCTACCAATGGACTTCAGTGATTTAATTCCTGAGGACCATGTGGTCCGGGTCATTCACGCCATGGTGGAACAGGTGAACGATGACATCTTCTTTTCCCAATATCAAGGCGGCGGCCGGAGCTCCTATCATCCCAAAATGATGACAAAAGTTATCTTATACGCCTACACGCAAAAAATCTATTCCTGCCGCGAAATCGCCAAAGCACTTCGGGAACATCTGCCGATGATGTGGCTGGCCGGCCAACAGACACCAGATTTCCGAACCATCAACCGATTCCGCTCAGAACGGATGAAAGCTATCATTGAACCTTTATTCACGGAGTTGATTAAACTTCTGATCGACCAAGAATACATATCCATGGACAACTACTTCCTTGATGGAACCAAAATCGAGGCGAATGCCAATAAATACACGTTTGTGTGGAGAAAATCCGTCCAACGTTACGAAGAAAAACTACAGGAAAAATTAAATCAAACGTTCGCGGATATTGAAGATGCCATTGAGATGGATGAAAAAATACTCACTGATGAGGGGTCTCCTGCCAAGCGAGTAACTTCGGAGCAACTCGAAAAAGTTGTTGAGCAGGTAGAAGTTCAGGTAGAACAGGCGGAAAAAGCGGTCGAAGAAGAAAATGATAAGGAAAAGAAGAAAGAAAAAAAGGAAGTATTCCGTGCCAAACGACGTATCTATAAAACGTTGAGTCAGGACTACCTTCCTCGTTTGAAAAAGTATGAAACCCAGTTGGCCACCTTCGGTGATCGAAATAGTTTTTCCAAGACAGATACCGATGCCACCTTTATGCGAATGAAAGAAGATCATATGAAGAATGGGCAACTGAAACCTGGTTATAATGTGCAGGCAGGAACAGAAAACCAATTCATTATTGGCTACTCGATCCATCAGCGTCCTACGGACACCCGTTGTTTTGAACCGCATATTCAAAAACTGCAGGCTACAGACCTGCCGTTCCCCAATACAATTGTCGCTGATGGAGGTTATGGTGGAGAAACCAATTACAAATACGCAAAGAAGGAAGGGTTTGATACACTCATTCCATATAACACGATGCGAAAAGAGCAGTCTCGTTCGTTCAAGAAAGACCCAAGCCAGGTTATGAACTGGGAGTACAAAGAAGAAGGGGATTATTATATTTGTCCGAATGGACGAAAGGTCCCTTTTCAATTCCATTCTCACCGTACCGATCGGTACGGATACACGCGAGCCTTCAAGGTCTATGAATGCGAAGCGTGTACCGGGTGCCCTATAAAAGAAAAATGCACGAAAGCAAAAGGAAACCGGCGTGTTTACTATAACCCGTCATATGAACAACTGAAGAAGGAAGCAAGGGAAAGCCTTTGGTGTGACGAAGGAGCACAAATCTACGCCAAACGAAAAGTTGAGGTGGAAAGTGTGTTCGGTCATATCAAAGGCAATCGGTCGTTCCGGAGATTTTCTCTCCGGGGTATCGATAAAGTGAATATAGAGTTTGGGCTGGTCGCCATTGCCCACAACTTCCTGAAACAGGCGGAGTTGATCCGGCTGTTTCGGGGAGGAAATAAGCTCACAATGAAAAAACCACGAAGAAAAATCAATTTCTTCGTGGTTTTTTCATTTTAAAGAGGACTTTTGGGACAGCCCCTTCATATTGAATTTTAGTACCCAACTTCAATAGAAGCATTTACCATATACATGAGATCGTTGCTGTCTTCTTTATCTTCTAAAATGATCCCACTTGTCGTGGCCATGCCCCCTTCCACTACTTCTACCGATACAGTGCCATAGGGGATAGCCTCTTTTACTTCGTTTTCATCTAATTGATCTTGATCACGAGGGATGGCAAGTTTGACGTTCACCTTCATACTATCTAAGGATTTTTCGGGCAGAGACTCTTCGATACCTGGCATGGAGTTGAAATTAATCGCGTCCTGAATGGCCCTAAGGGAAGCTTTGGTTACGTTTTGACCATGTACATCAATCCCCATCCCAGTTTGTATAAAGAGTATCTTATCCATATTATCCTACTCCTTTCGAATCAGGTTTATTTTTAATTTATCCTTCACAAAACCCATAACCGTTTTTTTAGATAATAAATCAACTTTTTTTCTAATATAATCTTTTTGTAATTTCTGTAATATTTTCCTCTTTAAGCGGCATTAATCCTCTTTTTGTCAACTTCGAGCTTTAATATTCTAAGAATTTTATTCCAATTCTTCAAGACACTAGTTTTGACCTAGTTTTCCTCATGTCACAATGTGGGTATCAAGAACAGTAAGGGTCATCACAGCTTTTACAATTTGGGAGTATTTGAAAAGGAGGTCGTGCATGAGTAAAACGGATAAGATGAAAGAAAATGCGGGAGCCACTAGTTTAGCTGGTGGACTTACACTTGCCGCTTCTTCCCTGCTTCTCCCAAAATTCAGGAAGAAGATAAAAAAAGGCGCTAAGCAAACCTCTGAATTTGTGGAAGATAAAATGCCAAGAGTGGCAAGGATCGTTGATCGGGCCGATGACCCTAGTGATCTAAAGGATGAAACAAAACAAGAAGTAAAAGATGAAATGGCCGATCAAATGAAGGAAAAATTTAAAGACAGTATGCAGTCTAAGGTGAAAGAAGCTTCCGAAAATTTAGAACAGGCACAGGAAGAGAATGCAGAGAAAGTGCATAACAATGCTGACAAAGTCGAGAAAAAAGCACAGAATGCTTTATTGAAGTTTCGCGAAAAGCTCAGTGGGGTAAAAGAAGCTGGTGAAGACTTTCAAGACAAGATGAAAGAGAAAACCGGTGGAAGTTCACAGGATAAGATTAAAGGGGTTAATGATATTAAAGGCGCTAATGACATTAAAGGTGTTAACAATATTAAAAGTTCCACTGATATCAAAAGCGCAAAAGATATCAAGCACCCTTCAAATACAAAATCTTCCAGTTAGGAAATTAAAGAAAGGGGTATTTTATTTATGGCAGTACAAAAATCAACCGATAGCAGTAGCTTGGCAGAGGTTATTGACCGTATTTTAGACAAAGGGATTGTCATCGACGCATTTGCCCGCGTTTCAGTAGTAGGAATTGAATTGATTACAGTAGAAGCACGTGTAGTTATTGCAAGTGTGGATACTTGGTTACGTTATGCTGAAGCAGTCGGCTTATTGCGCGATGAAGTTGAGGAAGAAGGACTTTCTGACAGACTTTCAGCACGTACAGAAAGCCAGTCTAATTCTCAAAATGAACGCAGTGGGTTCAGTATTTAATGGATTGGAGTCAGGGCACTGTCTCTGACTCCTCCCTATTTTAATTAATAAAAGGTGAGGGTGATCGTGAAGATTATGAAGGTAATGGATGAAGTAAATCAATTTTTCACAGAGAATATAGCACCGCCTCATAAAATCATTTCAGTCCGTAAGCATAAGGATGAGGACAGTGAAGAGAAACAGCAAGGCTGGAAAGCTATGGTAGAGGTTATTGAGGAAAAGGAATATATGAAGAAATATGCCAACGATCAAATGGTCGGTCTTTATGAAGTGTTTTTAGATGAAGATGCTGAAATAACCGGTTTCTCCAGAATCAGTTTAAGATACCGTAGTGATTTAGAAGAACAGCAATCATCATGACCACCCTGGATATTAGATGAATTAGGAGGATAAACGAATGACCGTATTGAAAGAAGTAAGACAACAGCCTCATATCAACAACGAAGTATATAAACATTCTTCCTATTATCAAGGGTTGATTAAACGATCATTACGGTACCTTTCATCCGGTTATCCTGTCCACTTTACTGGTCCGTCTGGGATTGGTAAAACAACACTCGCTCTTCATATAGCTAAACAGCGAAACCGGCCTGTTATGCTTCTAAATGGTAATAAAGAGTTGTCGAATGAAGATTTGATTGGTGCCTTTACAGGCTATCAAAGTAGTAAGGTGAAGGATAACTTTATTCGTACTGTCTATAAAACAGAAGAGAATGTTACCGAGTCATGGACAGATGGAAAGTTGCTTGAGGCCGTGAAACATGGTTATACGCTTGTATATGATGAATTTACCAGATCTCAGCCGGAAGCAAATAACATTTTCTTGTCTATACTAGAAGAAAGAATCCTTCCTTTATACGGGACTAAACGAAGAGAATCATTTGTACGCGTACATCCGGAATTCTCAGTGATTTTCACGAGTAATCCTGCAGAATATGCCGGGGTCTTTCAATCACAAGATGCATTATTAGATCGTATGGTTACATTGCCATTAGATCAAATGGATCATCAGGCCGAGGTTACTGCTGTTATCAGTAAAACGAGTCTATCCCGGGAACCCGCAGAAGCCATTGTAGAATTCGTGGTAACTGCCAGAGAGTTATGTAAAAGCAATGATCAAGTGCAAGGGCCCAGCCTCAGGGCTTCTATCATGATTGCTGAAATGGCTGAGAAGCATGACATTCCTATCGATGGAAATGATGAGGAATTCCAGGAACTATGTCTTGATATTACATGGTTCCCATTACAGACTTGTACACCAAAAGAAGAACAGCCCCAGCTTAAAGAGAAACTGCTGGATGCTTGTAAAAAAATTAAAGTCGGGTGAGTTATATGGAAAACGAAAAAGGAATTTATATATTTTGTGCCATACAAACAAATGAAGAACATGATTTTGGAGTCATAGACTTTGAAGGTGAAACTAGAGAAGTTTTTACCATCCACTATGATGATGCAGCAATGGTAGCTGCAGAGATGCCCATGAAAATCTACCATCCGAGTAAAGAAAATCTGATGATGCACCAGAATGTAATATCAGATATCATGCAGAAAATGGATACGGTTGTACCGATCAGCTTTGGTAATGTTTTTCATTCCAAAGAAGATGTAGTTGCTTTGACAAAGAGTTTGTATCCACAGCTAGAAACTCTTTTCCCTAAAATTAAAGGAAAAATTGAATTGGGCTTGAAAGTAGTTGGTAAGAAAGACTGGCTGGAAAAAGAAATTGCTAAAGATTCAAAAGTAGCAAAGCAAAAAGAAACTGTTCAGTCTAAATCAGAATCAGCAGGATATTTTGATCGTATTCAGCTGGGGGAAATGGCAACCAAGTTTTTCCAATCGCTTCAAAAAGAAGCTGAAACTGAAATTCATGAAAAATTAACGGCCTTGGCAGTAGCCAGTGAAGTCAATGAACCTATTGGAGAAAAAATGTTACTGAATGGCGCCTACCTGGTTGAAAAGGATATGGAAGAAAAATTTGATGAAAAAGTCAATGAACTTCACGAAAAGTGGAAAGATAAGGTTGATTTCAAGTACACAGGTCCTTGGCCTGCGTATAATTTCATCAATATCAAACTTAAAGTGGAGGAACCTTCATGATTCAAAAACTATTCACTTCCCCATTGAATCTCGTCGTAAAAGTAGGAGAAAAGGTAAAGGAAGAAGTGGATAAAGAGTTATATGACTTGGAAACGATTCAAAAGAAATTGGTTCACCTGCAAATGATGTATGAACTTGAAGAAATCCCTGAGGATGTCTTTAAAGCACAAGAAGAAGAATTGCTGGTTCGTTATGAAGTAGCGAAGAAAAAAGAAATGGAACAATGGAACGAGTTGACCAAACGCTGAAAGTGAGGAAGCAATATGGCTGAACTAAAATATTTATATGGAATCATACCAACAGACGAACTAAATCAAACTCCTCTTCCCTCTTTCAAAGGATTAGATGTTCAGCATGAATGGTATCCCATCGCCTTCGATGGAATCCAGGCAATTGTGTGCGACTTAGAAGAAAGTGACTACAATGAATCTGCACTGGAGGAAAAGACCTCAGATGTTGAGTGGGTTCATGAAAAAGCTTTCCATCATCACGAAGCGGTTATGAAGCTTCATGAAAGCTATACAGTAATCCCGATGAAATTCGCAACAATCTATACCAGTAAAACCAACCTGGAAGAAACGCTTACCAACCATTACCAGGAAATGGACGGATTACTTTCCTGGCTGAAGGGTAAAGAAGAATGGAACCTGAAAATTTATTGTGACAACGATTCGCTCAGGGAGCGTACCGCTGCTCACAATTTGAGTATAGACGAGAAGAAAAAAGAATTGGAACACATGTCGCCAGGCAGGCAATATTTAGAGAAACGCAAATTGGACCGACTCATTGATCAAGAGCTGGAGAAGGATAAAGAGCAACATTCCTCTTCCATCCATGATCAGTTGGCAACTTACAGCGTGAAGACGGATATTAAGAAGAATTGGAATAAAGATGTAACCGGAAGAACCGATGAAATGTGCTGGAACAGCGTTTACTTGCTAGAAAATCAAGAAGCAGAAGAGTTTCTGGGTAAGGTAAAGCAGCTGCAGGAAGAATGGAAAGAAGCAGGGTTCACCCTTGAATTGACCGGTCCATGGCCTGCTTACCATTTTTCGAAACTGAAGTGAAGTGAGGGGGATTCATGTCACATAGACAAGAGTTTGAAAATAAGGATGTAGGACTTATCGATGTGTTGGATGTAGTACTTGATAAGGGCGTAGCAATTAAAGGCGATCTTATCATATCGATTGCAGGTATTGATTTGGTCTACCTTGATCTCAGAGTATTGATTTCATCCGTTGAGACACTCGTACAGTCTAAACTCGATGGCGATGGGCAGTTATCCTCTGAGCAATTCGAAAAAGAGAAGGAGGCGTTGGACCATGTCACAAAAACTTGATCACCGCCCCCAAAAAAGCGGGAAAATCAGCCTGGATGAACAAGGTGCCGAACAGGGATTAGCACAGCTGGTATTAACAGTTATAGAATTGTTACGTCAGCTGGTCGAGCGACAGGCACTCCGCAGAGTCGATGGCGGCACCCTGACCGAAGAAGAAATCGAACGTCTTGGAGTCGCCTTGATGAACCTGGAAGTCAAAATGGATGAACTTAAGGAAATTTTTGATTTAGATGATGAAGACTTAAACATCGACTTAGGACCATTAGGCAACTTACTTTAAGCACACTTCAAGGAGGTGGCGCACATGGCTATTGAACAATCTACCCAATCTAGCAATCTGGTAGATGTACTGGAAACTGTTTTAGATAAAGGTGTTGTCATCGCAGGAGATATAAGGGTAGGCATCGCGGATGTTGAACTTTTATCCATTAAAATTCGTTTAATTGTAGCTTCCGTCGATAAAGCGAAAGAAATCGGTATGGATTGGTGGGAGACAGATCCTTACCTGAACTCCAAAGCCGCCAATAAAGAACAGGATCAAAAACTGAAAGAAGAAAACGATGAGCTGCAAAAACGAATTGAAGAGTTAGAAAAGAAAGCAGGACAAGACAATCGTTTAGTATAATATTACTAATATTTTAATTATATTTAATTACACTTAAGGAGGAATTTATCATGGCAGAACAACAAAAAACACAACAAGCAAAAGAAGAAGTAAAAAATCAGGCAGAGAAAGCTAAGAAAGCATTGGGTAAAAGAGACGTAGCAACTGGTACAATTATCGGAGGTGTAGTAGGAGCAGCAACTAGTCTGTTGTTTGCACCGAAAGCTGGTAAGGATCTAAGAAATGATATCTCTACCCAGACAACTACAGCTGTCGGTAAATGCAAAGACTTAAGCAATTCCACTCGCGAAAAATGTACAGATTGGAAAAATACAGCTACAGAAAAATCTCAGCAGTTAAAAGATAAGTTCAAGAAAAACAAGGATAATGAACAATCCCAGGAAGAACAGTCTACTGAGGAGCAAACTGCTGAAGGTCAAAATGAAGCTGCAGCAACTACAGAAGCGGATACTTCTCAAGAGAAGCAAACCGAAAACAAAGAACAAAATAAGCAAGAGAATAAGCAGCAGGATCAGAATACTAACGAAGAAAAAAACAAGCAGAAAAATAAGCAAAATACTTCTAAGACAAAAGGTAACTCCAATAAAAAAGATGAAGGAGAAACTACACTTAAAACAGACGACGATACGGCAAAGTAATTTTCAGTAAATAGGAGGTAGCGGTTATGAGTAATGATGATGTACTATCCATGTATGTCAAAGCGGCTAATAAACATGATTTCAATTTAGCAATTACGTTGAACGTCAATGGAGCACTCGTCACTGGGACTACTATCTCTGCTAAGAGCTATTTTAATAAAATTAGCGAAAGCTTTGAAGATGGAAATGACGTGGCACAGTCACTAAGTGACCAATTAAGAAGTGCCAGTGAAACTGCTGAGAAGAGCACCTCAGACGAAGCACAGTTTATTCACTTAAAAGAAGCCCAGGTATATTGTGGCGACAGCAATCCTACCCCTTCTAAAGGAAAATTCTTATGGCGTGGCAAGTTGTCAGAAGTAGATGGCTTTTTCCTTGGAACCATCGCCAAAGATAAATAAGCATACAGGAATACCAAAAGCTTGCAGAGTAATCGTGGATTTCTCTGCAAGCTTTTTTCATACTTCATTTGTGCTGTTCATTCACTCGCTATAAATGATTCATTCCCACCTTTAAATGGACTCAGGATACATGAAATGATCCCTTTGAGGAGGCCAGTGCTTGCTGTAAGGTTAAAAATTCTATCTTACCTTCATACTTCTTATCCCACCCAGCTTTTTTCAAGTAGTCCATTACCGGACCTTTCACATGAGCAATGTTGAACTCCACCCCTGCTTCTTCATATTCATTCATCAACTTTTCCAGTTCATCAATCGCTACAGCATCAATCGCATTCACACCAGAAAAGTCAAGTATCACCCGGTGGATATCCGGTTTTTCGCTTATTTCTTTACGAATACGCTCTTCGAGGAAAGCAAGATTCGCAAAATATAAAGAAGCATCAATACGGAATATCAAGGTGTGTTCAAATAATTTCGCATGGGAATATCGATCGATATTTTTGAATACCCCTTCCTCTTCTATATAACCGAGTTCTGCCGTATGAGGATAAGCGGATCTCCAAATAAATAGAAGCAAGGATACTCCTGCACCAATTAAGATTCCTGCTTCAATACTGGTAAGCAAAGTTGCCAAAAATGTAACTACCAGTACCCACCCATCCGATTTTTTAATTTGGAAGAGGTGTTTCGCTTCTTCCACATCAATCAAACCGAATACTGCCACCATAATGATTGCTGCAAGAACAGCATTAGGCAGGTAGTAAAATAAATCTGTAAAAAACAACAAGGTCAATAAAATCAGTAGTGCTGTAATAATTGATGCCAACCCCGACTTTGCTCCAGCCTGGTAGTTGACAGCAGTACGTGAAAAACCACCGGTCACAGGAGATGCGGAAAAGAATGATCCTACGATGTTAGCCGCTCCCAGACCAGTCAATTCCTGATTGGAATCAACTTTATATTTTTCTTTCGATGCAATGGTCTTTGCAACCGCAATGGACTCCATAAAACCTACGAAGGAAATAGTCAAAGCAATCGGCAATAAAGCAGATATTGATTCCATACTGAAGCCTGGAATACTGAAAGCAGGAAGTCCACTAGGTACTTCACGGATAATACTGACACCATGTGCTTCAAGGTTGAAGAAATATACGACAAGCGTACTTCCTACCACCACTAATAAAGGGGCAGGGAACTTTGGCATTTTCTTTTTAAAGAAAAGCAGGACAAGAATACTTGCAATACCGATGGCAAATGTAATCCAATTGACTTCTCCAATTCGTCTAAATGCATCAAAAAGCATCACAAAGACGTTTTCGCCTTCCACACTTACCCCCAACAAATGTTTCAACTGACTGAAGCCAATAATCAATGCCGCAGCTGAGGTAAAGCCGCTGATTACAGCATGAGATAGAAAATTCACGATGAAGCCCAATCGAAACAGCCCCATACTCAACTGTATGACACCCACCATTAAGGAAAGTAACAGAGCATAGGCAATAAACTCATCCGATCCTGGCTCTGCTAACGTGGAAACCCCCGATAATACCAGTAGAGAAACCATTGCAACAGGTCCTACAGCAAGTTGTCGGGAAGATCCTAACAGCGCATAAATAAGCAAAGGTATTGTAGAAGCATATAAACCGATCACAGGTGGTAATCCCGCCAGCATGGAATAAGCCATGCCTTGCGGGATTAACATGATGGCTACAATCAGTCCTGCTGAAAAGTCACTTTTTAAGAAGTCTTTATTATAATTCGCTAACCAATGATTTTGATAGAGATTTTTAAACATCAATTCCCACACCTTTAACAACAGTTTCATCTTCACTTCTATAATATTCAAAGGTTGTCCCAAGCAATGGATGAATTTCCTTCTTGAAGTGTTGCTTAGGACATTGTTTAACCACGATATGCTTATTGGCTTCTGTCAAATCTATTTCTAATGGCAGTTGACACACCGGACACTTTTCTCTTGTTCTGATTTTTTTCATGTCCTTTTCCTCCATATCGTTTAGTCGTCTCTATATTTATTTTTTGATCAGATTACCGTTTTATACTTATAGTTATTTTATTATCTCCCCCTTCACAGAAAAAATAATTACTGTAACCCCTATGGGTATATTATAAAAGAAACCGTTTTCTGTCAAGGTTAAGGTATCAAAAGTTTTAGGAAATAAGAATTATATAAATGTGCTCTTACGCATTATAAAAGAGTTTTCCTCTCTTTCAGGGTTTATGCTATAATTAGCAGATGATTCTAGAACGGGATAAGAAATGAGGAGTTTAATGCTTAGTTTTAATGAAAAAATTTCAATCATTGAGGAGTTTCCACAATTGACACGTAAAGAGGTGTCACTCGGGCGAGTGAACTATCATTATTATCCAAGCGTGTATGATAAAACGGTTGTAGTGTACCACCTTCACCCTAACGGGAATGGCTTTGTTTATACCGGTGAAATGAGTGAGTATGACGCCGATTCAAGAGGTTTGGTCAATATCAGGAATTACACCGAAAACCAACTACGCGACATTATTACTGCTGCTATCGGGAATTTATCAACAGACGCAGAAATATCGCATAAACAGACATGGATAGGTCCTGATAACCAATCCCTGTTGCTGGTTCAGGAAGATTATTTCTGGAATATTTACACAGGAGAGATGCTAGAGGAAAGCTTTGAGACCTATAACGAAGCAGAAGCTTATCTTAAAGAAGAAGGATTCATCAAAACATAACTCTGTTTAACGTTTTGATTGATGCTTATTCAACAATAGGGCCGAATTGCGGAAGACTCAGTTTCAATATAGTGAGGGTTCTATACCATAATAGCGTCAGGGGTGCCTGGGAAACTACTCGCTTTCCTGCGGGGGAACCGGCAAGCCTCCTCGGTCGTTTTCACTCCCTGTGGGGTCTCGCCTGGCTCCTTCTCCCGCGGGAGTCTCGCAGTTTCCCAACCACCCCATCCGAAGGATGAGAGAAAAGAACCCCTGATATAGATGAGGCTGCTTCTACAATCACTAGTTACAAGCCCGTTTTTACAAGTAGCCCTCCCTTTGGTTGAAGGACTGCATAAGGATGTTTCTGTTTCTCCCATAAGCGCAAGGAGGTCCGGGAAATTGCGAGACTCCAATGGGATAATAGTACATTGTGAGATCCCGCAGGGCTTTAGCCCGAGGAAACTCACCGTACGCCCATGGAAAGCGAGTGATTTCCCGGACCTCCAAACACTTACCACCGTAACGGAAACAGTTTCTCTCGAAACTGAGTCTTCAAGTAAAGGGAGCTTATTTGTAAAATTAACGCTGAGGTTTACCAGAGCTAAAACATAAAAAAGACGAACTTCCAAGTGGAGTTCGTCTTCTTTGTTTCAATAAAACATTCTGCTTTTGACAGCTGTTACTTGCAAAAGATCTCCCCAGGTACTGTGACCTCGTTCTTGAATCATACGAATGGCTTCACAGAATACATAGGCTGTAGTCAACGTATCACCTAAAGCAGTATGTCGCTCAAAAACTTTTGTGCCTAACATGGCCGCATAATCCATTAAGTCTTTCCCACCTTCTGTAGGAAATAAATACCTTAACAAACTCAACGTATCTACTGCCCTGGGTTTCACAAATTTAAATCCTTCCCGGGAAAGCTCACACTTCATCAGCGTGATATCAAATTGTATGTGATGCCCTATGAGACAGGTAACAGCATTCTCTTCCGTAATCTCCGAAAAACGGCTGAGCACATGATAAGCATTCGGGGCTGACTGTACATCACGATTTTGTATTCCCGTTAACCGAACGATTTTATCAGGAATTCCACGGTCAGGATTGACATAAGTCTGATAGGATTTTTCTCTTTCCACCTGAAGATTTTGAACTGGAACTGCAGCCAATTCTATCATCCGATCTTCCTTTTGCACGTTAAAACCAGTCGCCTCCGTATCAACTACTTGAAAATTTACATCTTCCAGCCTGGTTGATAAGGGAATATCCTCTTGCAAGTCAAAATGAAACCGTTTCGCTCTCTTTATCATAGTTGCTCGCCTCCACTTCCCTTACCATTACAATGAGTACTGGCTTAACATCGTTGATTGCAGTTTCCTCATCTCTTTCAAGGCCCGTATCAATTTTTCTTTTTCTTTGGTTGAAAGCTGGGAGAAAGTAAGAACCGATGACGGCGGCTTTCCTGCTGTTATGCTTTCCCATTTTTGCTTAATATAAAATTCCATCACCTGAGTTAAGGCATGTTTCAAATCAGTTGCAAACCAATCAGTAATGACGTCTTTCTCTACTAACGCCCCCAATTTTTCTAAGGTTGTCCCTTCCAGAATCTGATTGGATAGCGATAAAATCTGCAAAGCATGGTGAAACGGAAATAATACTTCTCTTTTTAGATCCAACTGTTTACGGTCTATACGTAAAAGTGCTCGTATTGGCTGTTCCAGACTGGGAATCTGATTTTCTTTCTCCACTTGAGCCAGCCGATATAAAAAGATACTCGAACGTCTGACCTCTTCCTGTACTGTTTCAAGGAAATCTGCATGCAGCTCCTCTGACCCATATAACTTACGAAAAGAGAAGAAGTTCTGAGCAAGAAGTAAGGTGTCATTGGTCGACCTTATGGACCACCTTCTTAAAGTTTCTCTCCACCTGCCCAGAGATCCTCTCCACATGGGTTCACTGGCCATCATGTTTCCTTTACATCTTTCGTACCCGGCTTTCTCCAGGTTATTCGTAATTTCTTTTCCAAGTCGTGAAAAATAGTCTTCTACCTCTTCTTTCTTGTTCTCCTCGACCTCTTCATAGACAAGAAAGTGATCCTGATCCGTCAGAACGAATTGTTCGCCCCGCCCTGAGCTCCCCATTTGATACCAGACAAACGCTGACGGAGGATTCCCCGATCCTTGAACTTTAAGTGTATCAACAGCAATTGCTACGGCCCGCTTAGTCAGTCGATCGTAAAGTTCTGTAAGCACATCCAGTATATGCAAAGAAGGTACATTATCACGAATCAGCAAAGCTAAGATATCATAAATTTCCTTTTTCACTTCATTTAACTCATGTGCCCCTGTCTCCTCCACCTTTTTTAAGGCAGAGAACATTTGACGATTTTTCTTTCTTAGTAGATCAGCCATTGTTATCATACCTGCCACTTTTTTTTCGTCATCTAATACAGGAAGATGTTTAACCCCTCTCAAAATCATTTCCGATAACGCATGATAGTAATAATCGGCGCGGTGGATATGATATGGCTGCTCTGTCATGATACTTTCAGCCAGGTCATTTACCGTTTTGTTACGAGCGACGACACGGCTTACGAAGTCTTTCTCCGTGATGATGCCTTCCAGGCTCCCACCCTTCGTAATTACAATAGAGCTTGCATCTTCTTTAAGCATCGTTTCTGCTGCTTTCTGTATAGTGACATGACGGTCTACAGTAGTTGCCGGCCGGGTCATGATATCCTGTACACGTAAAAGAAACGGTTCGCTCTCTCCTAATTCATGAGCGAGTCTTACTTGTTCCGCCAAGGAAACATAGACATCTTTTAGCCTTGAAACTACCTGGTGAAGGAAATAATTACGGATATCTTCTCTTCTCCATAATTCCTCTAATACCCCATAAGGAATATAGAGTCCTACTACGGTTTCAATCGCCCTGATCTCAACCATATAAGCGTAGGTATCATCATCACTTATACCGAGAAAATTGCTTAGGCTGCCAAGACCAAGAATTCCTCCTTCCTGGACAACCTCCAGCACTTCACCTGTATCTTTATCGTCAGCCGCTGCATATACTTCCGCATTCCCTGAAGTAATGATTAAAATGCCCTCACGCCGTTTTCTGGCATGGGCGATGATCTCCCCTTCCGGGTACATTCGTTCTTCACAACGGGTATACAGCTCCCGGAAATAACCGTCGGAAAGCTTCTGAAAAAGCGGCTGATGACGGACTTTTTCACGTACCCGACAACTATTTGGTGGAGTCTGGTACGTCTTGTGAATCATCCATCCATACCTCTCCATCTCGATAAGTCATTTGCTCTGGATAACGGAGATCAATGACCTCTTCCTGAGCTTCACGCGTCGGTTCTTTAGTCGCCAATGAAACAATAATATTAGTTAAAATGGCAGCAGCTGCACCAAAGACACCAGCCCCTGTGTCAATAATTCCAAGGACAGTAAAGCCGCCATATTTAGCTGCAAAGATATAACCGAGCGTTACTGATAAACCGACAATCATACCGGCAATAACACCAGGACCATTGGAACGTTTCCACCAAACACCTAGCAATAGTGCCGGGAAGAAAGAACCTGAAGCCAGCGCAAACGCCCAGGCAACAATTTGAGTGATTGCCCCCGGAGGATTCAATGCAATCAAACCAGCAATAACAGTAGCTAATACAATCGACCAGCGGCCAACCAGCAGACGCTTCTTTTCGCTTGCATTCGGGTTGATGGAACGATAGTAAATATCATGAGAGAGCGCAGCTGAGATGGCGATCATAAGACCACCAGCAGTGGATAATGCTGCAGCCATGGCACCAGCTGCCATTAAACCGATGACGAATATACCCAGATTAGCGATCTCTGGTGTAGCCATAACTACAATATCGTTACTGATGACAATCTCCTGCCATTGCAGTACACCATCTCCATCTGTATCTGCAACCGATAACAGACTTGTATCTACCCAGGAGGCTGTCCAGGCAGGCAAATCGTTAATAGCTGATCCTGCTACTTGTGTCATCAGAATGAAACGGGAAAATGCTGCATAAGCAGGTGCCGATAGATAAAGTAAACCAATAAAAAGTAACGCCCATGCCCCACTCCAGCGAGCCGCTTTCATAGTAGAAACCGTATAAAAACGAACGATAACGTGTGGAAGACCAGCTGTTCCCGCCATCAATGTAAACATTAATGCAAGAAACTGCCATTTCGTACCTTCTGTAAATGGAACTACGTACTCTGTTATACCAAGTTCCTGATCAAGTACACGTAGTTCATCAATTACTTGCCCATAAGATACCCATGGCATAGGGTTCCCCGTAAGCTGCAGCGCCATAAAAATAACCGGGATCAGGTATGCGGTAATTAACACAATGTACTGAGCCACCTGGGTCCAGGTAATCCCTTTCATTCCTCCAAGTGCAGAGTAAAAGGCAATTAAAACGACCCCAATCAACGTACCGATAGCCGCATTGACCTCCAATAGACGACCAATAACGACCCCCGAACCAGACAACTGGCCGACGGAGTATGTAAAACTAATGATTATCGTAGCAACAGCTGCAATCAGCCTTGCTGTATCGCTTCGATATCTGTCTCCAATAAATTCCGGTACTGTATACCGTCCGTATTTTCGGAGTTGTGGTGCTAATAGGAAGGTTAGAAGCAGGTAGCCGCCTGTCCACCCCATAATATAGGCTAAACCATCGTAACCCAGGACCATAACTGTCCCGGCCATACCGATAAAAGAAGCAGCACTCATCCAGTCTGCCCCGATTGCCATTCCATTGAAAACCGGAGGAACTCCCCTGCCGGCTACATAAAAATCTGATGTGGCTTTTGCCTTATTGTAAATAGCAATTCCAATATAAAGACCGAATGTAGCTGCGATTAACGCAAATGAGACTATAAATTGTACATCCATCGTTGACCTCCTAAATATCTACAACTGTATTTATTACAAAATTAGGCTCGATTTAATGATCAAGCGTCTTACCAGCGCTGATGGATTCATTCTTCTTGGCATCAATCCCATATTTTTTGTCAATCTTGTCACTAACTACCGCATTGACAAAAAGAAGAATGATGAAAGTCAATACTGCCCCTTGTGCCCCCATGTAATAGTGAAGCGGGAAGTGATTGAATGTGATGGTTGATAATGGCTCCGCAAATAAAACTACTCCATAAGAAACGAGGAAACCTATAGCTAAATAAATCACAATCATTGTCGTCCGGGCGCGAAAATATCCATCTGCCACGTTCTTTTCAATTTTCTTCACAATAGCCACCTCCTTTCAATGTATGTAATCTGGTTTTAACCCAGTTCAGCCCCGCAAATTAAAAATAAAACGAATCGTTTCCCAAAAAGGCATGGGAACCATGATAATTTTTACTAACATAAACAAAAAAACAGAAATAAAAGGAACAACAAGAAAAACCGGCTTTTTCTTGTTGAGAGCCAGAATGACAGAGCCAATAGTTATCAATGCAAATATAATTACCCAAACCATTTTCCAACCACCTTGTGAAAGCGTTATCAAAATAAGAAGCAGAATAGTTAAACAGCGCTTATACGACATCCCTCCATCCTTTAGTGCATTATTAAATGACAGAAAATTAATTATATTGCTATTATTCTAAAGTTCGAGTTTATTTGTCAAGTTATATATCACTAAAAAAATGAGCAAAACTGTACTAAAACACCCCAGGATAGCCTCTGTAAGGCTATCCTGGGGTGAAAGAATTTTTTATGCTTTTTCTACAACATATGCTTTCTTTTCTCGATAATATTTCTCTCCGTCTTGAGAAGAATGTTCAAAGAAACCTTCAAATTCCTGCGTAACTTTATACTCACGATCCGGCTCAGTAAATAATTGGCTTCCATTGTTAGAAAGAAGCAAAACGTCCTTTGTTGATACAAAACTATCCAGTTCCTGAGCAGAATAGTTATTTCCAGGTTTTAATGTATTGAACCCACTGTTTGTCATATACATTCCTCCTTTTTTAAAATCAGTTCCCAGGTGATAAAGGCATCAAACATCTTCATTACATAAATCTGTTTTGGTAATAGTTCACACTCATGAACAAACAGAGAAGAAGCAAACTAATATTGTAAAGGGAAGGGGGTGTTTGACGCATGCAAGGACGAAACATCCAGTGGCTTCCGATCATCGCTTCCGTCGGTATCGGAGCAGCAACTTACAGCATGATGACAGGTCAAGGCGGACAACTACAAAACGTGTTACCAAGTTTGACGAACATGGCTGGGCAGAACCAACAAAACAAGCAAGGGTAACTTGGCCTTTCGGGTCAAGATCAAATAAAGGGAACGAACTCTCCTTCTATTCGGGCGAGTTCGTTTCTTATTATTAACAAATGTTCGTGCGAAAAAATTAAAAAAATATTACCAACCATCAATTGGAGGTGTACAAAGTGAGTAAAAAAGCGAGTAGAAACAAAGGCAAAGCAGCACCAAATGTAAATCCTCAAGGGCTTAGTGATGATGTACAAGACCAACAGCCGGATTCTCAATTAGAACAACGTACAAAAAAACGCAACACTAAAATATAACAATAGAAGTTTGATGAAAAGTGGAATCGAGTAGGAGGAGGTGACTAACCTCCGTCCTCTCACACCACCGTACGTACGGACCCGTATACGGCGGTTTCTTTAAGATTGACGTAAGAAAATATATCTTTGATACAAACTGCGAAGCCCTAAA
>NZ_JBIEKD010000011.1:0-129026 GCF_043496955.1 Thalassobacillus sp. B23F22_16
GTGATCCTGACGAAGAGTTGAAGAAGAAAATCACGGCGATTTATCATGAACAGGATGGGAAGTATGGCTATCGCCGGATTCAAAATGCCCTTCAAAACCAGGGGATTCACGTGAATCATAAAAAAGTGTATCGCCTTATGAAAGAGTTAGGGCTTCAATGCCGTGTACGAATGAAGAAATATAAATCTTATAAGGGCCGGGTCGGAAAAGTGGCTGACAACCTGTTGAACCGGGAATTTCAGGCGGAGAAACCCAATCAAAAATGGGTAACAGACATCACGGAATTCAAGCTATTCGGTGAGAAGCTCTACTTCTCTCCTATTCTTGATCTTTTTAATGGCGAAATCATCTCTTATACGCTTGGTACGCGCCCAACTTATTCCCTTGTCGAAGAGATGTTAGAAAAGGGTTTAGAACGCTTGAGTGATAATGATGAATTATTAATGCATTCCGACCAGGGCTGGCATTACCAAATGCCACAATATTGCCAAACCCTGCAGGAAGCAGGGATTACACAAAGCATGTCAAGAAAAGGCAACTGTCACGACAATGCGGTAATAGAAAACTTTTTTGGAATCATGAAGTCAGAGCTTCTTTATTATAAAGAATTTGAAAGTGTCGAACACTTCAAGAAGGAACTGTCAGCATTTGTGGATGACTACAATCACCAACGAATCAAATCAAAGCTTAGAATGAGTCCTGTCCAATACCGTGAAAAATTTGAAGAAGCTGTTTAATTACATAGTGTCCAATTTTAGGGGGTCATTTCAGAAACGACCGAGGAGGCTCGGCGGCTCCCCCACAGGAAAGCGAACTGTTTCCCAGCCGCCCTTACTCCTGATTCGGCAACGGACCCAAATTATCTCGAAATCAAGTCTTCGACTTTTCGGCCCTTTAATTGAATAACTCTTATGAAGTATCAACAGCAGGTTTGACGTAGCTTTATACAAGGGCTGCCGACAGCTAAATTGAAATAAACATCACTATATGAATGGAGGAAAGAACGAATGAATGAAACACAAGTTTTTGACCAATGGAAAATGTGGAGAGGGTGGACATTGGAGTTTCTTGAAGAGATTCCCGAAGAAAGATGGGATATCATTCCGGAACAACTGACCAATAATATCAGGTGGAATGCCGGGCATATTCTTGTTGGCTGGGATCATACGGTGTGTACTCATTTCAAGTTGGAAAGAATGCTGCCCTTACAATATCACCTTCTGTTTCCGAGGGGAAGCAGCCCTTCAGAATGGAAGGATGAACCGCCAAATGCAAGTAAGTTGATGGAACAATTGGAACAGCAGCCTGGTAAACTGATTGAAATAAGTAAGGGTAAGCTGGATACACCGCTGGAGGAACCGTTTTTACATATGACTACTTTAGGTGAAATGTTCCTATTTCACATCTCTCATGAAGCCATGCACTTATCGGCCCTCAACAAGATTAACCAATCCACTAAAAATGCCAGCCCCCTTAAATAGGTGACTGGCATTAGTTTTAATGAGACAGCAATGGCTTTGTTTGTTTGAGCATCGAAAATACAGCGGCAGCAAGAGCGATGATGATAAACAGGCCTCCTACGGTTGCGTTGTAATCGACCGATGACTGTTCAATGACAATACCTCCGATGAACGAACCAAACGCAATACCAAAATGAAGGGCTGAATTGTTCAGGCTTTGCTGGATATCTGAGGTTTCCGGTGATGATTCTATCAAATAGCTTTGCATAGCAGGTGTGATGGCCCAGCTAAGCATGCTCCACACCACCATGACGATTAAGAAAATCGGCAGGGAGAAAGTAGTAAAAGGAATTACGAACATGGAGAAAGCAAAGGTAACGATAATCCCAACGATCGTCGGCTTCGTTCCGAATCGATCAGCCAGCATTCCGCCGACGCCACCGCCAATTACGGCAGCCACTCCAAAAATAAGGTAGACGATGCTAACCCATGTACCATTCAAGCCCATCGTCATTTTTAAGAATGGTGTCAAATAACCATACAATGCTAAATGTCCCGTCAAAAATAAGAAGGACGTCAACTGAGCGAAAAGAATTCTGCGATTTTTCAAGGTAGCCAGCTGCTGTTTAATAGGAATGGCTGGTTTCGGTTCAATCCTGCCCATGAAGAAGTGAACTCCAAGCATAGAAACAACCGTCAAAACGGTGATCAGAGCAAATGGCGCTCTCCAGCCAAACGCGTTTCCAAGCATCAGCCCTATTGGTACTCCTAATACAAGAGATGCGCTGACGCCCATGAATACGATTCCGATAGCGCGGGCGCGGTATTTTTCTTCCACAATATTAGAAGCAAGGGTGACACACAAAACGACCAGTAAGGAACCACTTGCAGCTGAGACGATCCGTGCCAGCAGCAAGACCAGGTAGGAAGGGCTGATGACCGCGATGATGTTACCAAACAGGAAAATAGACAGCGCAATCAAAGTGAGACGCTTTCTCTCTACTTTCGCGGTTGCTGTCAAAAGAATTGGAGCTGCTATGGCATAGACAAGTGAAAAAATAGTGATAAGCAAACCAGCTTGTCCGAGACTTACTTTCAGGCTGTCTGCTACTAAATCTAAAATGCCGCCGATAATCAATTCGACCATACCGACGATAAAGGAAACGATGGTCAATAAATATACACGTTTATCCATTTATGATGACGTCCTTTCTTTTATGTTACCACTACAATGGTAACTTTTAAAAAGGGTGAAAGCAAGAGGGAATTACTGCGATTTTCCTACTAACTTTGTTAAAGGATTCAGTATAAGAAGAGACCAAAGATTTAACCATAAGTATCTTGGGCGGTAAGCCAGGCTTTTTTAATGAGGTAGGAAAGTATAAAATTTGACCGCGAAGAATTGGCAAGCTTCAGCGCCCAGTCACTCGCGACATAATCAATCCTTCTTGTGGAAGGAAAGAACGCTTTCCTCCAGCCGTTTTGCTTATGCGTGTCGTGTCTTTCAGGGCGCTTGCGCTTTTCTTATGTGCTATGATGTAAGCAATAAATTGTTACAAGGAGCGCGTAAATTACCATGTTACAAGAGTTCGGATTCACCCAATATGAAAGTAAAGTTTATCAGGCATTGATTGCATTCGATCAGCCGCTGGACGCCACAACCATCGTCAAACAGTCGGGAGTACCGCGGGCAAAGGTATATGAAGTTCTTCATCGTTTAAGCGAAAAGGGAATGATTTTGGAAGCTACGACAGAGAAAAAACGGGTTTATTCTGCCCTTCCGGTTGAAATGACAATAGAGAAATTAAAGGCTGACTTTGAAGCGAATATTGAAAGGTTAAAAGCGGCCAAAACCAGGCAAACCCCGAAAGATGACCGGGTTTGGACATTGAAAGAAGACCGATCTATCCAGGCATCTTTAAGAGAGATGATTAGGAAAGCAAACCAGTCCATTTTTATCTCAGGGTGGGAAGATGATATCCAGTCCAACCTGGATATATTGGAAGAGAAATATGAAGATGGATTGTTAGTGAACATCCATGTCATCGGAGAAATCAATACCAATATCCCTGGGGTATCTACATTGATTCCGGATACGCACCATGAAGCATTGGAGCGGAGCAGAGTTTTGATTGTAGATGAAGAAGAAATGTTGTTTGCCGGGGTAGAGGATGACAAGTGGCAGGCAATTCAGAGCCATTCCGGTCCATTGGTCAAATTCTTTACGGAATTCTTTTATCATGACGTGGCACTGACGGAAATTACCCAAAAGTATAAGGATACCATTATGAAGGATGAAGAAATTAAGGAAGTATTGTTGAAACTGAGATATTAAGAGAGAAAACCTGACTGAAGTTAAACAAAAAAAAGGACCCTCCGAGGCGTTCAGAGGGTGTGGGAAAGTGAATATACAAAAGGGAGGTCACCCTTTCCACTATACGTTAACGCATAAAAGCAAAAAAGTAAATGCACCAAAAGCACTCAGAAATAATCATTTTTTGGAAATGTTCTGTATATTCCTGTCGAAAACAAGTAATTTTATTTTCAAATAACATAAAAAAGAGGGTAAAGTAGATGAAAGAGTGTATGTTTTGTCACATCGTCGAAGATGGCAATCAGAGAATTGTACTGGAAAATGACACTTGCTATTATATTCAGAAGAAAACGGAACAGCAGGTGCTGGAAGGGAGTGGGCTGATCATTCCTAAAGCTCATCGTACCAATGTCTTTGAGCTGACAGATAAGGAATGGAAGGACACCAGATCATTACTGCTGCAAGCAAAAGCTTTACTGGATGAGAAATATTCCACGGATGGGTACAGTACAGGATGGAATACGGGTGAGGTGGGAGGGCAGTCCATCCCTCACGCTCATCTGCACGTCATTCCGCGATTTGCTGATGAACCCTATGCTTATAAGGGCATCCGTTATTGGCTGAAGCAGCCGGAAAATAAGCGGGAAAAATAAAAAGATCAGGATTAGAACCGGACTTTGTATTTCCAAAGAATATGGGTATAGACGGCTACGGTAATAAATCCACTGACATAGATAAGAAAAGTAAAAAAGATGTTCCAGCCGTTGTAATAATGTACCTTTCCTGCAAGAACCATCATTCCCTCGGTCAAGGTAGTCACAGATGCATAGATAAAAATATGCCACAGAGTATGAATAGGGTATTTCTTTCTGGTAAATGCAAATAATGCAGTTATCATAGGGAAATAGCCAAGGCTTGCCGGTATTGCTGATAAAGAAGGGTTTTTATGATCCGGTTCGACTTCCCAGAACAAATCGAATCCCCAATCATTGGCTGTATAAGCGATGGTAACACCTAAAGGATACATCAAGAGCACAAGTGCCGGGTTCCTTTTATATAAGAAAAAAAGTATGAATAAGGGGATAATAAGGCCAAATAGCAGGTTGTTCCACATCAAGCTCAACTCCTTTTTCTTATTATCCCCTGTAGAAATGGTTTTTATTTTTAATAAAAGGCTGAGTTTGATAAAATGGTACATATTAATAAAACACGTTAAAATTATAAGTCATTTATTCTAATAATTGATAAAGGAGGGATTCTCCGTGGATTTGAAATATGAAGAGGGGCAAGACATAAAGGACTTCATCGCTGCTAACGATAAACGATTTGAAGAAAATTTATTGAATGAAGCAGTGAATGTACGAGATAAAATTGAAGAGATCCTTCTTACGGGCAATATTAATTTGTTAAAGAACGCCCATAAGCTGACCGTTCATGTCGTTGAACAAGATGAGGAGGAAGTGATTGATTTCGCCAAGCAAGAAGGGGTGATTTGGGCAAAGTATGCGATGACACTCTCTTTTAAATTAGAATGGGTTCAGGCGATTCGCCGTACAATTTGGAACTTCCTCTATGAGTACGAGGTGCTGAGCGGAATGCCGGAGAACAGAGAAGCATTCTACCGATTAGAAGAAAAAATCAATGATCAGATTGATAAGTTTCTGAATTGGTTTTTTATCAGCTTTTCCGATTTTAAAGATCAACTTCTTGAGTCGCAAAAAAGCCTCGTCAAAAATTTATCTGTACCGATCATACCGATTAAATCAAATGTCTGCATCCTTCCGTTGATTGGGGAGATTGATCGAGAACGGTACCAGGTTATTGAAGAAAAAGTCCTGATGGAAGTAGCCCGATTACATATTCAAACATTGATCATCGATCTTTCAGGAGTAGCTGAGATGGAGAAAGATGTCAGCCATTACCTGACAAAAATGCTGGATGGGATTGCTATGATGGGGTGTGAATCTGTCATAACCGGCATGAGCGCTGCCATTGTCAAACATATGGTGGAGGGTGAAATTGATTTTGGTGATAAGGCCGATATCAAAGGGAATCTTCAGCAGGCATTGGAAGAATATCTAGTTAATAATTCATAATAAAAAATGCCGCACCTTACATGTCATAAGGGTGGCATTTTGTTTTTGTCTAGGAAATTATAATATTTTCTTTTTGTGGATAACTTTAAGTGGTTGGTCCCATCCAGCTCCGACGCACAGGACGTGCTAGTGCCGATGTCGCCACAGGACGTGGCGCTTTCATCGGCCAGCGCCTACCCCCTCGAGGTCTTAAGTCAATCCTCTCTGTGATTAGAAAAACTTGGCTTATCGCCAATGGTTTATGGCGAAAGCCTTAGTTTTACTTATACTTTAATCCTTTATAAAATGAATCAGTCTAAAAGTACAAAAAACGTCACGGCGAGGCTTGGCTTAAGCTTGTCGGAGGCCTGCAGGACAAGGAATGCTTCTTAGAACAACATCGCACGAAGAAAAAGTGGTTTTCTTTTTCGAGGATGCAGGTCAGTTCGACGTTGGCACAGGACGTGCCGATTTTAGTCGAACGTCATTACTAGCAAGGCGCTTGCGCTTTTGTTCTTTTTGTAACCATCCGACCAGCTTATTTCAGTTCAGAGATGTTCTTCTCTATGACCGGAGAACTTCTCTCCCCCGAATTCCTCTAATTGCTGTTGCACAAACCTTACTACATCCTCTTTTTGGTTGGTTTGTATATAAGCTTTATATAAATGTGTAATTTGCTCGGATAGTTCAGGGGAATAGCTTCGAAGTGCTCTTGCCTGCCATTTTCCCCACCCTAGCCAGTGAGTATTACCTCTTAACATCAGTTCAGTCAACTTGCTGGTCAGTTCATGAAGAATGAATATTTCTTCGTCCACTCTTGTGGAACTAGCAAAGTCTGATAATAAGTCTGTGACAGCATAACGAGTTTCATCTATTTGTTGCTGGCTCCAGGGAGAGGGCCCCGCCTCATAGATCTCCTTGGCTTTTGCTTTGATTTTGTTTCCTTCCTCCCTATCTCCAATAATCTGCACACCTTCCATACACATTTTAATTAATGTAGGAAGTCCTTTATATTTGCCAGCTTCAAAATGAATTGGAAGGGAGGAAGGGTGATAAACAAATGCTTCTATTCTCCATCCCTCGAACAGATGGCATTCCAAGGCAGAAGAAGGTTCCTTTTCATCCATGATAATCAAATCGATATCAGATTCCGACGTAATATTCCCATGGACGGTACTACCTCCGATAAAAACAATCGCGGCGTGCGGAAAATGAGCTGAAATAAAACGGTCAGCGATTGCCATTATTTTTTTATCCATTTATTATCCTCTCCTTTTCCTCATATTAAGGTATTCACCTATAACATATTTGCTATTAGAACCTTTTTAGGATACTTGGCGGACTTTCAATCCTATTAAATGGCACTTTAGCAGGAACCATTATATAATAGAGTTAATACTTCAAAGATTAAGGAAACTATTTTTGTATCTTATAATCTTGTGGGTGATAGGTGATTGTAGTAGATGATGTCTGAGTTTTAACTAACAAACAAAACAGAGTAGAAGGTGTGAATGTGGAAGACTATCAAGTAATAGAACCCAGTCGAGTTGACCAGTGGAAGATGACTGTGCCTTCAAGCATTTATATTACCTACCATCACTTACTTAAAGATCATTCCCGGGAAAAAGCGACAGAAATGACCAAGAATTTTTGTATGCAACATAAGCTGACTCAGAAAGAAACAGTGATTGCATTAGAATTCCTCTACATGAACGGCTATTTTGACGAGGTAAGAACTATTTTGGCAAAGGGTGAAGTAGAAAGCCCGTATAACTTTTTTTATACCTTGTTAAAAAACCGGAAATCAGGAAGTAAAATTAAATTGTCAGAAGCAAGGAAGCTAAGATCGATTAAGCAGGAAGATGCTGCTGCTGAGGCTTTACGACTCTTTCTGCTGGTATATCATTATTATGATAGTAAAAAGTATGGCATCCTTGATAATTATGTTGATGATATTCATTTCGTCATGAATCAGATAAATAAACCTTTACTTAAATATTATTATCAGCTTCGGTTCGATGAATTAATGTTCCAGCATTATTGGAAAGTGAATATGGGGGTGATAGCTAAGAAATATGCCTATCGAGTGATTAATGCAACCTTATCTCCTGAAAAAAAGTCCGGTATGTATCATCATCTTGCTTTGACAGACGTTTTTGATGATTACCATTCATCCATGAATCATTTGCAGACGTCCATCACTCTGGCAAAAAAATATGGACTGACAAACTCCCTGTACGAATTGAAAGAGCAGTCACTGCCCTTTATTGCAGCTTTCCACCGTAAAACAGACGGAGTTACTACACGTGATTTAGTAGAAACTGCCCACCTTGCAATAGCCAGAAATCATAGGAAGCAGGCAGATGAGATATTATCTTCCCTCACATCCTTGACCCCGTTTCAGGAAACCTACTTAGGGGTGGCACGAAATGACCGGTTGTTACTGCATAAAGCCTATCAGCGCTTTAAAAATGAATACGGGGATCACTTTTTTGCCAGGCTGCCATTCTATTATTTGAAATATATCAAATGAAATGAGGTAGGGTGATGAAAAAGCTTGTAGTGGTTATTGGCCTGATATTCGTATTGTTTGGATCGCTGGAACAGTTGGACAATCCTGGTATATTCAATGGGGACAATCTGCAGTTAGAACAGAAAGTCATGCAATCCTCTGATCCCGGTGACGGCGGGATGGGGAGCTGGAAATAAAATCAAGCAGCTTGAAGCAAGAATGCTACAAGCTGCTTGATATCATTTCGTACTCTTTTTGATATAAAGCCTGGTTAAAAGATATTAAGTTTATCAATCCGGTCCAGGGCTTCCAGAATTCGTTCTTTTTCCATCACTAAACCTGCCCGGACATATCCTTCTCCATGCTCACCGAAACCAATACCCGGTGCCACCAATACTTTTGCCTCTTCTAACAGCATATCGGCAAAGGAAGCTGATGTGTAGCCGGCAGGGACTTTTAGCCACGCAAAGAATGACCCTTCAGGAGCGTCAATATCCCATCCGATGTTATGTGCTCCTTCCACCAGGGCATTCCGACGTTCTTCATAAAGCTCCACCAGCTCATCTACTCCTTCTTGGGAGGCTGTCAGCGCTTCGGCTGCAGCATCCTGGACGGCGCCGAACACACTGCAGTACAAGTGGTCCTGGATGATATTGATTGCTTCTATCACTGATGGGTTTCCTACTGCAAAAGCGATCCGCCATCCAGCCATGTTGTAGGTTTTCGACATGGTATAAATTTCGATTCCGATATCCTTGGCCCCTGGGCGTTCTAAGTAACTTGTCGGTTTGTTGCCATCGAAACCAATCGCACCATAGGCAAAATCATGGACGACACATAAATCGTGTTTTTCAGCGAATGCAATCGTTTCATCAAAAAATTCAGGTGAAGCCATTGCGCCAGTGGGATTATTCGGATAATTCAATAGCAGCATTTTTGAGGCTTCTTTAACTTCCTGGGGAATATCATCATAGATAGGTAAAAACTGATTCTCTGACAGTAATGGCATTTTATACATTGAAACACTTGCCATCGCGGGTCCTGACCAATAATCAGGGTAACCAGGGTCGGGCACAAGCATTGTTTCACCGGGATTCATGAGACACAAGGGAAGTTCGACAAGCCCGGCTTTCGCTCCGAAAAGTACAGCAACTTCGGTATCTGGAGCGATATCCACTCCGTATTCACGCTGGTAAAATTCAGCTACCGCGTTCAGTAGGTTTTTCTTACCACGAAACGGTGGATACTTATGGTTCTCCACTTGCTGTGAAGCCTCCTCTAACCGCTTAATTACATGAGGGGGAGTTGGTTTATCTGGACTTCCTTGCCCCAGGTTGATGACATCGTGTCCTTCAGCAACTGCATTTTCCATTTTTTCGGCTAATACGGCGAAGAATTGCTCTGGCAATTGCTTTAACATATCAGATTTCGGGAATGTTTTCATATATAAGCCACCCTTTTACACAAATTTTCTCAAACTTCTTTCAATTTAATGCTTAACATGGTATAACGAAAATTAATTTTTGTAAAGGACTGTCCATACGGCTTTTTAGGGTAAACGCCATTCATCTTTTGTCGAAATGTGTGAGAGTTTTTTACTGATATTACAGGAATTTCATACTAAATCGTTTATAATAGGGATAACAAAACTAATTAATAAGGGGTTTCTTCTTAATGCTGGATAACATAGAAACGCAAGGAGCCTTTATGAATGCTTTTAAGCATGCGTTCATTGGAATGGCTATTGTAGATGTGGATGGAAACTTTATTATGGTCAATCGTTCGTTTTGCCGCATACTGGAATTTGAACAAGAAGAATTGTTGCAAAAAAACGTAATAGATGTGACACCACCCCAGGATTACAACCTTGTATCCTGCCAGCTGCAACGGCTTTTTAATGGAGAAACGGATGCTTTTGAAATTGAAAAACGCTGCTATAAAAAAGGCGGAGGGATCATGTGGGGGCGGCTGAGTGTTTCTGTTTACCAGGATGAAAAAGATAGGCACCTCATCATTCAACTTCAGGATATTACAGAACGGAAGCTCCAGGAAGAAGAACTCCTGGAGCGAGAGAGAGAATATCGTAAGCTGGTAGAAGACGCACCCGATGCTATGGTAATTCATGATGCAGAAAAATTCTTATTCATCAACCAGGCTGGTGCCGAGGCATTACAATCCTCCCCACAGGAATTGGTTGGACAACCATTGACAAAAATCATCCGTCAGGAAGAATGGCCAGGTTTTCATGAGCGAGTGGCAGAGGCACTCGAGATTGGCAGGGCGGAAGGTGTAGTCGAACTGACGGTAGTCCTGCCTGACGGGAAGCTTATGGATATTTTAAGCACAGGATCTGTTATCAATTATCAAGGGAAAAAAGCGATTCAGGCTGTATTTCGGAACAATACAGCGCAAAAAGAGTTTGAAACGAAGAGCAATTATCTCCTGCAGCAGTATGAAAAGATGAATCTGGTCAGTGAGTTTGCCGCCAGTGTCGCACATGAAATTAAAAACCCCCTCACCATCTTGAAGGGTTTCATCCAATTGATTGAAATCAGCAAACAAAATAAAGCATACACCCAATATGAAAACCTCATTTTTTCTGAAATCGATCGCATTCATCTCATGGTCAATGAATTCCTTACCTTGGCCAAACCATCAGAAGAAGATATGAAACTAACCGATCTTCACGCAGCTTTACAACAATCCATTCGATTACTAAACGCACACGCCACAGCCCATAACGTAACCATCCATTTAGAAAAGATTCCACCAATCCCGTTGATCCATGCAATTGAAAATAAAATGAAACAAGCATTCATTAATATTATTAAAAATGCTATTGAAGCAATGCAGGGTGGAGGCAATCTCCATATTGCAATCCGCAAATGGAATGGTAATATAATCATCCGATTTGCTGATGAAGGCTGCGGCATGACAGAGGAAGAATTACGTAAGGTTACCACCCCATTTTTTACCACAAAAACTGATGGAACCGGTCTTGGAATGATGATCACAAATAACATCATTAAAAGTCATGATGGAGAGATGGAAGTAGAAAGCCAAGTCGGTGAAGGCACAAAAGTTTCGCTCATCATTCCTGTTTCAAGGCAATAAAAAAGTGCTGGACATCCAGCACTTTTTTATTTTTCTTCTAAGCCACGTAAAGCTACTTCCATTTCTTCCTGTGGATTGTCTAACGGATAGATTCTGGCCGTTTCATTTTTTTCGTCCACATGCTGGATGTAAATAGGGGTTCCATTGTATGTCACGTTGATCATGTTCGGAGCTTCTGTAATTTCCTTGGCTCGATGTGCCTGCATTTTGCCACCTCCATATTCTCTTATTAGTTTGCAGAGCAATTTATATTTTATACAAAAGCCCTGTAAGAGCTCCCAATTACTGAAGACTCAGTTTCGAGATAGTTGGCTCCGTTACCATAAGAGGAATGGGAAGGTCAGGGAAACGACTCGCTTCCCCGCGGAAAGCGAATCCTTCCCCAACGCCCCTAAACACCCAAACAACAACTCGAAATCAAGTCTTCGACTTTTCAGTTCTATAATTGAATAAATACTTTTATGAACTACCAACACCAACGTTAACAGAACCTACACAAAAAATTTTATTGTTTTATTTGTTTAGTGTGGTAACTTACTAAAATTTCCATTTATAGATTGACAGACAATTATGAAAGCGATTACAATTAAACTAGATACTAGTAACTAGTTAAGCTTATGAAGTTGGTGGTTGTAATGAGTCAAAGAGTGAAGATCGGGAAATTAGCTGTGCTGCTTGCTTCTCTGGAGGAGGAGGAACTAACACCTTTCCAAGGTCAGCTGGAGGGCGTGAAATTCTGCACCGGCCGGGCTGGTTCCATGAACATGCAAAAGGTAATAGCAGCTGTAGAGACGGCTGCAAAGCGCCAGGACATCATTTCTGAAGAAGTATACCGCGAGACCCACTCCCTGTATCATGCTATCCTGGAAGCGTTGGAAGGGGTGACCAGGGGGCAGATAGCCATCGGGGATATGATGCGGACCGTTGGTCTGAAATTCGCTGTTGTAAGAGGGGAACCCTATGACCGAAATGGAGAAGGGGAATGGCTGGCGGTAGCATTTTATGGAACAATCGGAGCACCTGTAAAGGGCCTTGAGCATGAAACGATGGGATTAGGAATCAATCATATATAAAAATGTTGCCTAGAGTATTTAGATAATAGGAGGCGGCAATGGCTATTTCGTATGCCATTGTCGTCTTCTTTTTTTATATCAGAAAAGGAGTGATGGTCATGATTGAACTAAATGGTAAATCGATGACAATCAAGGATATAGAAAGAATTTGTATCGATGGCGAAGAAATCAGTATCTCCGAAGAAAGTTTGAAAGCGGTACGTAAAGGGAGGAAGGCTGTAGAGAAGATTGTGGCAGAACACCGGACAGTTTATGGTATTAATACAGGATTCGGTAAGTTCAGTGACATTACCATTGGAGAAGAGGATGTTAATGACTTGCAATTACATTTGATCCGCTCTCATGCCTGTGGAATCGGGGAACCGTTCCCGGAAGTAGTATCTCGTGCCATGGTATTGTTACGGTTGAATGCACTTTTAAAAGGCTTTTCCGGGGTAAGAGAAGCTGTCGTTAATCGCTTGTGTCTGTTTGTTAATGAACATATTCATCCCATCATTCCCAGCCAGGGGTCACTTGGGGCTTCCGGGGATTTAGCGCCGCTTTCCCACCTGGCTTTAGCTTTGATAGGAGAAGGACGTGTACATTTTAAGGGGAAAGAGATGTCTACTGCTGACGCATTGAACAGTCTTGGTATCAAACCGATGAAATTAAAAGCGAAGGAAGGTTTGGCGTTAATCAATGGTACTCAGGCTATGACTGCCATGGGAGTAATCAATATGATTGAAGCAGAACGACTGGCCCGGCAAAGCGAATGGATAGCAGCTATGACGATGGAAGGGCTGAATGGAATTATCGATGCCTTTCACCCTGCGATCCATGAGGCGAGAGGTTTCACGGAACAGATGGATGTAGCAGAAAGGATGAGGTGCTTGCTCGTTGACAGTGGTCTTACCACACGCCAGGGGGAAAAGCGTGTCCAGGACGCATACTCGATCCGTTGCATTCCTCAAGTGCATGGTGCCTCCTGGCAAAGCTTAGCTTATGTACATGACAAACTGGAAATCGAAGCGAATGCAGCTACAGACAATCCGTTGATTCTTGAAGATGGGGAGCTAATCGTTTCAGGAGGGAATTTTCATGGTCAGCCAATAGCTCTTGCGATGGATTTTATGAAAGTGGCTGTAGCAGAACTCGCCAATATTTCAGAACGGCGGATTGAAAGACTGGTCAACCCGCAGTTAAGTGACCTGCCAGCATTTTTGAGCCCGAATCCTGGATTACAGTCAGGAGCAATGATAATGCAATATGCTGCCGCTTCACTCGTTTCAGAAAATAAGACGCTTGCACATCCGGCGAGTGTTGACTCGATTCCTTCTTCAGCCAATCAGGAAGACCATGTCAGCATGGGTACGATTGCATCCCGACACGCCTATCAGATTATCACGAACCTTCGCCGGGTGTTAGCCGTCGAATTGATTTGCGCCATGCAGGCTGTCGAATATCGTGGAGTCGAAAACATGGCCTCCGCAACAAGAGAACTTTACCAGAAAGTGAGAAGTTTCATCCCTTCAATTACGGAAGATCGTGTTTTTTCGGAAGATATTGAACGTCTTGCAGTTTGGTTAAAAGAAGGCGATTTTTCCTGGGAGACTACATCTGTGTCGGTCACCAACTAAAAACAGGCCCGCTGAAGTTCAGCAGGCCTGTTTTTTTATAGGGCTCCTTCGGATTTGAGTTCTTTGTATTCTTCGTCTGTAAAAGCACGGGAGCGGCTGAGGAACCTTTTACCCTCGACACCTTCCAGGGAAAACATGCCGCCGCGTCCGTCGACGACGTCGATGATCAGCTGCGTATGTTTCCAATATTCATACTGCTGTTTGTTGATATAAAATGGCGTGTCGCCGATTTTACCCAGCAGTACATCCTGACTCCCAATAATCAAGTCACCCTCCGGATAGCACATCGGGGAGCTGCCGTCACAGCAGCCGCCAGACTGGTGAAACATGAGGGGACCGTGTTTCTCCTTCAATTTCTCGATCAGCTGGAGAGCGGAATCTGTTGCAGTTACGCGCTCAACCATCGTAGTCACGCTCCTTTTCAAACTTGCCTGATTTTAGAAAAATCCAAGTTTCTGCGGGCTATAGCTGACCAGCAAGTTCTTTGTTTGTTGATAATGAGACAGCATCATCTTATGGTTTTCGCGTCCGACACCAGACATCTTGTAACCGCCGAATGCCGCATGTGCTGGATAGGCATGGTAGCAGTTTGTCCACACGCGTCCAGCCTCGATACCACGGCCGAAACGGTAGGCAGTATTGATATCTCTGGACCATACGCCTGCTCCCAGACCATAAAGCGTATCGTTGGCAATCTCCATCGCTTCCTCAGGGTCTTTGAACGTAGTAACTGACAGGACCGGTCCGAAAATTTCCTCCTGGAAAACCCGCATTTTATTATTTCCTTTAAATACGGTCGGCTGAATGTAATACCCCTCAGACAGATTTCCTTCAAGCTTATTACGCTCGCCTCCAATCAGGCATTCAGCACCTTCTTCTTTACCAATTTGAAGATAAGATTGAATTTTTTCCATTTGTTCGGATGAAGCCTGGGCTCCCATTGCCACTTCCGGGTCCAGCGGGTTGCCGATTTTGATTTGCTTGACGCGTTCGAGCGCACGCTCCATAAACTCATCATAGATGGATTCCTGAATCAAGGCACGGGAAGGGCAGGTACAGACTTCGCCCTGGTTAAGAGCGAACATGACAAGACCTTCAATGGCTTTATCAAAGAAATCATCATCTTTTTGCATAATATCCTCGAAGAAAATGTTCGGTGATTTTCCTCCAAGTTCAAGCGTAACAGGAATGATGTTTTGCGACGCATATTGCATAATCATACGTCCTGTAGTCGTTTCTCCTGTAAATGCTACTTTATTGATGCGTGGGTTGGAGGCGAGTGGCTTACCAGCTTCCAGACCAAAACCGTTTACGATATTGACAACACCAGGCGGAAGCAGGTCTTCAATCATTTCAAAGAAATAAAGGATAGACACTGGTGTTTGCTCTGCCGGTTTAAGGACAACGGCATTACCGGCTGCCAGAGCAGGGGCAAGCTTCCACGTTGCCATCAGTAATGGGAAGTTCCAAGGAATGATTTGTCCTACTACACCGAGAGGCTCATTGAAATGATAAGCAACAGTGTCTCCGTCAATTTCACCAATCGTTCCTTCCTGAGAACGAATGACAGAAGCAAAATAACGGAAATGATCCACGGCAAGCGGTATATCGGCATTCAAGGTTTCACGTACTGCTTTACCATTTTCCCATGTTTCCGCTACCGCAAGCTTTTCTAGGTTTTCTTCCATGCGATCCGCAATGCGGTTCAAAATAAGGGAGCGTTCGGTTACTGAGGTCTTACCCCAGGATTCCTTGGCTTCATGAGCGGCATCCAGTGCAAGCTCTACATCTTCTTCTGTCGATCTTGCTACTTCGCAAAATGATTTGCCGGTCACCGGTGTGACATTTTCGAAGTATTGCCCCTTAACCGGAGGCGTCCATTTTCCACCTATGTAGTTATCATACTTCTTTTTAAATTCAACTATGGATCCGTCTGTGTTCGGAAATGCATAAACCATTTTGATTCCTCCATTTCACTTTTCTATATTTGCAACCGCTTACAAAATAAAACACTAGTTTTGTCACTTAGTGTAAAACGAGATTACCATTTTATCAGAATATTGTCAATTATTTGTATTGGCTGTTAAAACTATAGGCAGTAATAAAGCCCTCCAAATTCTGGAGGGCTCCGGGGGAGATATCTTTGAACTATTCTGTAATACCTACCTGGTTCAATCCGTCTGCTGTAGCAAGAGCTTCTTCACTGGATTCACCGTATAGGTCAACTGCAGATTGGATCAAAGCCTCTCTGGCCTGACTGAAGTTAGTATCCGGTGTGAAGTAGACAGTCAACGCCCGATAATAGATTTGTCCGAGTTTTTCCTTCCCGATCTGCTCGCCTGTAAGGTATGCGGCATGGTTGATGATCGAGGAGTTGATATGAACGCCGCCATTATCAAGATTCAGCGGAAGGTCATAATATTCATCCATATGAGAAGGATACATGCCGCTGCCATCACCATATGGGGCGTAAGTTGCTCCCACTGGATATTTGCTTGGATCACTTAAGCTGCGGAGAGAGGTTCTGCCAGATTCCTTGGCGGCATCAGCCATGATATCCTCACCGACTTCCCAATCGTCTTCATCGACAAGTGCTCCAAAAATATCTGCGAAAGCTTCATTCAAGGCTCCAGACTGGTTGCGGTATTTAAGACCGCCAGAGTGAGTGATGACCCCATGTGTCATTTCATGGGCAGCCACATCAAGGCCGGCTGACAGTGGAATAAAAAATTCACCGTCACCATCGCCATAAGTCATCTCACGTCCATTCCAGAAGGCGTTATTATAATTTTCACCAAAATGGACCTTGGATACGATTGCCATGCCTTCTCCATCAATCGAATTACGGTCATGTTCTTCCAAGTAGTATTCATATACTTTTTCAGAATTATAGTGGGCATCAACAGCAGGACGGTCGTAGTCATCCTTCCAGGCACTGCCTATTTTTGAATGCACTTCACCAGTGCCTCCCCACTCGTTTGCCAGGTCATAGGTATGGATGCCATCTAAGTTATTATGAGAGTAATCACTAAGGTAAAACTTCGTACCTTCTCTATTCTTTTCATTTTTATGAGAGACGTGTAGTTTGCGGTGATCATCGAGGACCCCCAAACCTGATCCCTCAGCTGGCAGGAAACCATCGGCATGCATCAAGGCATTGTATTGGTCGATTACTTCATTAGTCTGTGCATCCACATATACAAACCAATTCCCGGGTTTTTCACCCAAAAAATTGACATTCACTTTATAGGCGAGATAGCTATCCCCTTCGAATGGATAGACGACCAGCTCACTTGTTGGCTGATATTCCAGCTTTTCAGGGGCTTTCACCGCTTGTTTAGCAGCAGCTAACGCTTGAGATTGTGTGATAGAAGGATCGGTATTCATTTCAGCCTTATCTACAACCGTATTGAACTCACCGTTTACAGCAGTTACGCTATTATTTTCGTTGAAGTGGACAATCACTTCACTCCCTTCTACAGGGATGCCATTTTTGCTCTGCTGCATTCGGACATGTGTCATACCCAGTTCATCTTTTTCGGTCTTTTTTTCCAACAAGCTGGCTTTCGGGTTTTTGATTTTATATTTATTTGTATTCTTTTCTAAATGATCAAGTGCTGCAGCTGCATTGCTGGCGTGCTTCTTTTCTGCCTGTCTTTCAATAACAAACAGAGGCTTGTTTCCGTTATCAAGGCCATGTTTTTGTGCGATAGCCTCTGTTGAAACATTGGTATGTACAGCTTCGGCAGGGAGTGGGGCAAACGTTCCGGCAAGCATGGTCGTCGATAACACGAGCGCTGGTAATAAACGTTTTTTCTTCAAAAAAATTCCTCCTCTAATGGTTTGATACCCATTATAAAAGAAAGGAGGCAGAAAAGTCAGAATATTATGCACTATATTTGCGGGATAATAGTCCTGTTTCTATTAATCTATTAACCGAAACATAATTCTTGATAATTACATCGGGCACATTTGCGATCTTCCTGGTATTTCGGAAACTGATCGATGGGTAAGGGCTCGTTTTTTTCTACATCGGCAAGATAACGGGACATTTCCTGGATACTCATCCCGAACAGGTTCTGTACATTGATTAAATCCGTTGCATTCAAGGCATGTTCTTTATGGTAGCCTTCCAGCAAATATTCATTTCGTATTATGATTTTATCTAAAGAATCTATCTGGTACCTTTGCTTCAGGTAAAGGGCATATAAAGCCAGCTGATTGCGGTCTTCTGCTGATGCTTTACCTGTTTTCCAATCGACGATCACCCATTTATCCTGGTTAATGTCACGGTAGACAAGGTCCATAACGATATAGATTTTCACATCACCAATCATCATATAACGAAAGTCCTCAGAGGCGACAAATCGAATATTTTCCGGTGTTTGGATATCCTGAAACGTTTGGCTCTTGAGAAAGTTATCCATCGCTGTGCTCAGACGTGTCTGGATTTTAGCCGTTTTGTTGGGGGGCAGCTTATCCTGCTGGCTATAGTAGATTTCATGAAGCATCGTATAATGCTTCGGCTTGTCATGCCAAAGATGCTCCCGTCGAGTCGAGTCAATGAATCCCTGATTCAATTGCTGCCTGATCCGGTCAATCAGCTTTTGCTCGGATGGTATTTTCCTTGTGTTTAAGAAATGCTGGATAACTTGATAGATCGTATCGTGGACAATACTTCCGAACAGCATTTCCAGATTGGTCAGCTTCTTTAGACGGTAGGTATGACGTGCGAGGGAATCTGCATCACGAAGCCATCCGTTATGAGAAACGTAATAGTCGTAACCATATTTTCTCGGACATTCCATCAGTGTTTTGTGACGGGAAATCGACCAAGATAATTCCGGATGGGGTTTGACTTCAAACATACAATCACTCCGAATATGTAATGAGAGGGGCACAAAAGGCCCCTCTTTAGCGCATCAACTGCATGATGACAATATATACTCCTGCCAGGAGCATTCCGATGGTACCTGGTCATATCGGTGGGAACTTCGGCTTGCCGCCGTTATTCCCATTCTGACCATCATCGGATTTAGAAATTTGTCAGGAGCCCTGGTAACAATGTTTCTTGTCTTCTTTGCTCAAGAAAAACCCCTCCTCGTTATATACCTATAATGGTATATCGGGGGAGGAGGGTTGTCAATTTGTATAGGGCGTACCCTTGTTTAACAATGGTTGTCGTAAGCGTTGGTCAGGTTATCTACGATCTCTTCCACTTCAAAGTCTTCAATATCTTCACGTGGAATGAAGTGAACGACCTTGCCATCTTTCAGCAGTGCCATGGATGGAGAAGAAGGCTCTAACCCTTCAAAGTGTTCACGCATACGAGCTGTTGCTTCACGATCCTGTCCTGCAAAGACAGTAGCCAGGTGTTCTGGTGTTTTTTCGTAAGCCAGGGATTCACGGGCTGCCGGGCGGGCAAGTCCTGCTGCACATCCGCATACAGAGTTAACGACCACGAGTGCTGTGCCTTTGGTATTCGCTATGAATTCGTCTACTTCCTCAGGCGTGGTTAATTCTTTAAAACCAGCATTCGTCAATTCATCGCGCATGGGCTGCGCCATTTGTTTCATATATTCTTCATAAGCATTCATGTTAAATCCTCCTCTAATTAATTAATGTAGTTACACGATAAGGGAACACTTCAGCAAAAAAATCAATTGTTTTTCCGGGCCTGGGTCATTTGGTGCCAGACGGAGCCTTTGGCTTCTTCGCCGCCTTTAATACGCTGCAGTGCCATTTTCGCCTGCATCCTTACTTCAAATTCCGGATCGTCAATAGCTTCTTCCAACTTAGTGATTGCTGTTTCGTCCCCGATTTCATATAAAAACATCGCCGCCCGCCACCGGACAAGTTTATTCGGATCAGAAAGGGAAGCGATCATTTCCGGCATGGCGTCTTTGAAACCTAAATCGGATAAACAGTCCCCGGCTGTTCTCCGGACGGTGACTGACTTGTCCTTCAACGCCTGGTATAGATAAGGGAGGACTTCCGGTTCTTCAATCATACCAAGGTAGGCGGTTGCCAGCCGGCGAATCGACCCTTTTTCATCATGCAGAGCTTTTTCCAGGACCGGCAAATCTTTAAAAGCAGGGTTCATACGGTCAAGTGCTGCATAACGTACTTTCCAATCGGAATCGTCAAGGCTTGCCAGAATATCCTCCTGGGTGGCCTTGCGAGGTTCAACGGGTTCTTCTGCTCCTTCTTCAAATGCTCGCTCAACCAGTGCCTCCAGTCGTTGTTCATCGTAGCTTGCAGCCAGTTCCTCGGCGACTTCCCGGCCAATTTCTTCCATATCGCCATAACGAGGATTCTGTTCGACCCACTTCCGTTCCATGACCATATTGGGAGAAGCGGGGGATGCTTTCATAGCTGCATTCATAAACATCTCCGGCAGCCCGACCCGCTTTTCTTCACTACCGTCATCAAGCTTAATCTGCATAGGGATGCCTCGGAACATTTGCACGAACACTTTCACTTCTCCGAAAGCATCTTCTGCTTGAGCAGGCTGCTGCTGCGTGTTTTCCTGATCACGATTTTCCTCTTTTGTTCCAAGCGCTTCCCTCACTTCAGGGAGGACATTTTCCCAGGAAGCGCGTGGGTTACGATCGAGTGCGATAAAATCCATGACATGGTAGAGACTTTTCACGCCATCGATAGCAAGGAGGTCTTTTATATGCTGGGGAGCCTGTTCCAGGTTATCCCCTTGTTTGTAATTATAGGTATCACCTGCTGGAAGCTCTTCATCCAGATTGATTTTCATTGAATTGGGACTCGGCGTCGGTTCAATCGACACGATTTTCATATGGTGGTCCCCCTTTTTCCTTTATTCTACTGATGATTTTAACAGAGATTGGCGCTGCTATCCATTCCCGCAGCCTGCAGCATCCCGATTGGTTTATTACAGGAGTCGTAGTATGATGATGAAAAAAAGAGAGAAGAAAGGATTTTCGCTATGACTATTGCCCGGACATTGACGATTGCAGGGTCAGCTGCACAAGGGAGTGCCGGTATCCAGGCAGACTTGAAGACTTTCCAGGAGCGGGAAGTATATGGCATGAGTGCCATCACTGCTATCGTTGCTAATAATGCTAAGACGGAACAGGGAATTTTCACCCAACCGCTTGAGGCGATTGAAGCACAGCTATACGCAGCATTTGAACATGTCGGGGTCGATGCTTTGAAAACCGGCATGCTGTTCACGCAAGAAATCATTGAACATGTATCTACTATAGTAACAAAAGAAAGGACAGGCCATATTGTCGTGGATCCGGTCATGATCGGTAAAATGGGGTCACAGTTATTGAGAGATGACGCGATTGTGACGATGAAAGAACGACTTTTCCCCCTTGCCGATATTATCACTCCTAACACAATGGAAGCGGCTAAGCTCTTAGAATGGAAGACGATTGATAATATCGAAGCGATGTACCAGGCAGCTAAAGAACTCCATCAGCTGGGCCCTCGTTATGTACTAGTCAAAGGCGGTGCCCTCGCTGACTACCCGGCAGTTGATATCTTATATGACGGGAACCATTTCAAAGAATTTCGTTCGGAACGGATCAATACGATTCATACAAGCGGGGCCGGCTGCACTTATGCCGCCGCAATCACAGCCGAATTGGCCAAGGGTGAGGAGATGGAAGCGGCAGTAACCTTGGCAAAGTCGTTTGTAACCGAGGCGATTCGCCATGCATTGTCATTCGAACGAGGAATCGGCTCCACCAATCATGCCGCCTGGCGTAACAAAAAATTATAAAAGTAATAAGCGCGCAGAACCCTGTCACTGCGCGCTTTTTTTATTCCTTCAAAAACTTTTTAAAAAAATTCACGAATAACGGTTGAATTAATATACTTAATAATGCATAATAATTCATATCTTATAAGAACGAGGAAAACAACAGCAAAGGGGAGCTGACTATAATGGAAAAACAAAAAGTAGTATTAGCGTATTCAGGTGGATTAGATACTTCGGTAGCGGTGAAATGGCTGCAGGATAAATACAACTATGACGTAATCGCTGTCGGTTTAGATATCGGAGAAGGGAAAGACCTTGATTTTGTAAAAGAAAAAGCGTTGAACGTTGGAGCGTTAAAATCTTATACCGTAGATGCAAAGGCATTGTTTGCAGAGGATTACCTGCTTCCAGCCTTGAAGGCAAATGTTATGTACGAAGGACAGTATCCGCTTGTATCTGCGTTATCCCGTCCATTGATCGCTAAAGTACTGGTAGAAATCGCTGAAAAAGAGGGAGCGGTAGCAGTCGCTCACGGTTGTACAGGAAAAGGGAACGACCAGGTCAGATTCGATATCGCGATTACAGCGTTGAATCCAGAACTGGAAATCGTAGCACCAGTAAGAGAATGGGCGATGTCAAGAGATGAAGAGATCGCTTATGCGAAAGAGCATGGCATTCCGGTACCCGTCGATGTCGATAACCCTTACAGTATCGACCAGAACATGTGGGGAAGAAGTAACGAATGCGGCGTACTCGAAGACCCTTGGGCACAGCCGCCGGAAGAAGCTTATGATCTGACGACTTCACCGGAAAACGCACCAGATGAAGCGGAAGAATTGGAGATCACTTTTGTGAAAGGGATGCCTGTCGCTATCAATGACGAGACCCTTCCATTGGAAGATTTGATTTTGAAGCTGAATAACATCGCAGGGAAGCATGGCGTCGGACGTATCGACCACGTCGAGAATCGTCTTGTAGGTATCAAATCAAGAGAAATCTATGAAACTCCTGCTGCAACAACGTTGATCACCTCTCACCAGGCATTGGAATCCTTGACACTGCCTCGTGAAGTGGCTCAGTTCAAGCCGATCGTGGAACAAAAATTCGCTCAAATGGTATATGAAGGCCTATGGTATTCGCCATTGATGGATGGATTAAAAGCATTCATCGAAGAAACACAAACACATGTCTCCGGTGTCGTGAAGGTTAAATTGTATAAGGGGCAGGCGCAGGTAATTGGACGTAAATCTGATTTCTCCCTTTATGACTTCAACCTGGCGACTTATAACCCGGATGATGCCTTTGACCATGAAGCAGCACTTGGGTTCATCAAGCTATGGGGACTGCCGACGAAAGTCCATGCATCTGTCACCCAGGGTGAAAAAATTACAGGCAGCTCTTTAGATAAAGTCAAATTAGACCTGAAAGAGGCGGTTAAGTCGTGACTAAATTATGGGGAGGTCGTTTCACGAAAGCGACCAATCAACTCGTAGAAGAATATACAGCATCGATCAACTTTGACCGAAAGCTTGCCCGTTACGACATCATCGGCAGCATGGCTCATGTAGATATGCTCGCTTCCTGTGGGATTCTTACCCACCAGGAAGCGGCTATCATCATTGAAGGCCTGAATAAAGTCGATTATAAAATCGAGTGCGGCAAAGTGGAGCTGGATGTCGGTCATGAAGACATTCACATGAACGTCGAGCAGCTGTTGAGCAAGGAAATCGGGCCGCTCAGTGGAAAGCTTCATACCGGAAGAAGCCGTAACGATCAAGTTGCTCTTGATATGCGTCTCTACCTGCGTGAGGTAGTCGTCGATATGGTGGAGCAGCTTGTGCAATTGCAGCAAGCCTTGCTTACCCAGGCGAAAACCAATCTGGATACGATCCTTCCAGGATATACCCACTTGCAGCGGGCACAGCCTGTTTCGTTCGCTCACCATATGATGGCGTATGTCTTCATGTTCCAGCGTGACGTTGAACGTTTGCAGGACAGCTTTAAGCGGATCAACCAGATGCCACTTGGTGCTGGAGCCCTGGCAGGCACGACCTTCCCGATTGACCGTCAGCAGGTAGCCGACAAGCTGCAGTTCGACGGTCTATGTGAAAACAGTCTGGATGCCGTCAGTGACAGGGATTTTGTCATTGAATTTTTGGCGAATACATCGATGATTTCTATGCATTTGTCCCGGCTTTCGGAGGAGCTTGTCCAATGGTCAAGCACGGAATTCAACTTCATCGAGCTGGATGACGCATTTTGTACCGGTAGCAGTATGATGCCGCAAAAGAAAAATCCCGATGTACCGGAACTGGTCCGCGGGAAAACCGGACGGGTCTATGGCAACCTGATCGGTATGCTGACGACATTGAAGTCACTGCCGCTCGCTTACAACAAAGATATGCAGGAAGATAAAGAGGGGATGTTTGATACAGCTGAAACCTTGAAAGGGGCGTTAGCGTTGTTTGCTCCCATGATTGAAACGATGCATGTCAACAAAGAGGCGATGTACAAAGCAGTAGCGGAAGATTATTCCAATGCAACCGACCTTGCCGATTACCTGGTAGGGAAGAATGTACCGTTTCGTGAAGCTCATGCTGTAGTCGGCCAGGTAGTGCTGCATTGCATCAATAAAGGCTGTTATCTTCTCGACCTGTCATTGGAGGAGTTCCATCAATTCTCTGACGCTATTGAAGAAGATATCTATGAAGCTTTGACACCGGAGTCGGTAGTGGCAGCACGAAATGTGCCTGGAGGGCCGGCGAAGAACCGGGTACAGGAACAGTTTCTCAGTGCCGAACAGTCGATTACAGCCAGCTTAACCTGGGTACAGTCACTGCAATCTGCCGTTAAACTGGATGGCTGACTGTGAAAGGATGTCCGGTACCCATTGGAAGTTGGATTGTCTCTCTTATTGATAAGTGAGTGCATAAATAAATTTTTTATCTCATAAATTTTCAAATATGTCTCACAAAATTTCGATTTTGTCTCATAAAATTTCAAAAGTGTCTCAGAAGCGTTCATTTTAGCTCATATAACATGGAGTTGTCTCTCTTACAAGAAAAAACCGCCCTGGCCGGCAGCATACGGCAGGGCGGTTTTTTTCTTGATAGCTATTTCCAGCATAAAGAAAGGCTGCCCTGAGGGGGCAGCCTTATTATTAGCAATTATTCTTCATCCAGGAATACTTTTTCCAGGTCATCGACCATTTCATTGGCAGCGAGATATCCTCCTGCTGTATTCCAGATAGCATCACTTACCTCATGAACATCTCCTGACTTCACAACTTCAAGATTTTTGAATAGCGGGTCGTTCAGCCACTCTTGCTGCATTTCTTCGGCTGCGCCATCACCTGTTTCGTATGCAAAATGGAACAGGACATCGCCCTCCATTGCTGGAATCCGCTCTTTTGTTGCTTTTTCCATGAAGTCTTCTGCTTGCTGGGATTCCGGCCGGTTAAAGCCGATTTGATCCAAGATGACACCGGAGAAGGAGTCTTTATGGTAAATACGGACATGATCCGGCATGAAGCGCACCACGGATACTTCCTGATCCAGTTTGTCACCTGCCTGATCTGCGAAGTCTTCCAATCGCTGATCGTATTCCTCAATCAACTGCTTACCTTCTTCTTCCTTATTCAACGCTTTGGAATAAGTCATAAAGTTTTCCTGCCATTCACCGCGCAGGGTTTCCGCAAAAACGGTCGGAGCGATTTCACTCAATTTATCGTAAATATCTTCCTGGCGCATTTTGTTACCGATAATCAGGTCAGGCTGCAATTCCAGGATTTTTTCTATGTTTACATTTGACTCATCACCGACTACTTCGACGCCTTCCATCTGGTCGCTGATATGGTCATACCAAGGATCACCCAGCCATGATTTCACAGCACCTACCGGCTGGACACCAAGTGCCAATAAAGCTTCCGTACCTTCGTTTGTAAGTATAACGACACGTTCTGGCTTCTCTTCGATTGTAGTTTCACCCATCGCATGTTCAATGGTATAAGGTTCGAAGTCCTCCGAACTGCTGCTGTCCTCATTATTTTGCTCTTGCTCATCGGAAGTATCTTCACTGGATGATCCTCCGCAAGCTGCTAAAACAAGGGATAATACCAACATTAAAATAAATGCGGGTAAGTATTTTTTACTCATAACTCCCACTCCCTAATTGATTATGATTATCATTCACAATTAGTAGCTTATATAAATTTTCCTCTTTAGTCAACTGAAATTTGAAATATTTTGTGACATAAATGAAAATGATTCTCAAAATCATTGACAGTATGTCATAGGTCAAATAGACTTGATAATGTAGAGAATTTACTAGTTTCTGTATAACGAGAGGATAAAAATTATGGGGTTGAGGACAGCCGGGGCGAAATGGTCAGGTATTCTTGCCGGATTGTTGCTGCTGATTGTATTTCTTTGCTGCAGTATCGTGTTAGGTTATACCGATGTAACACTAAAAGAAGCATACCAGGCTTTTTTTCATTTTGAACAAACCAATACACATATCATTATAAAAGACGTCCGGCTGCCCAGGGCATTAATTGCCGCCGTAGTAGGGGCGTCCTTAGCAATTGCCGGAGTATTGATGCAGGCACTTACAAGGAACCCGCTTGCATCTCCCGGGATTTTCGGCATCAATGCAGGTGCTTCCTTGTTCGTTGTTCTCGCTGTCTCTTATTTTCAAGCCATTTCTCTCCAGGGAATGACTTGGGTATCCTTTGCTGGGGCAGCAGTGGCTGCTGTTATCGTTTACGTGGTAGGCTCTGTTGGCCGACAAGGGTTAACACCAGTGCGGCTTACATTAGCCGGTGCTGCGATTGCCGCTTTATTTTCATCATTCACCCAGGGGATGCTTGTGTTAAATGAAAAAGCTCTGGATGAAGTGTTGTTCTGGCTTGCCGGATCCGTACAAGGAAGAAGCCTGGAGTATTTATCCTCCGTTTTTCCATATCTGGCAGCTGCATGGATTGGTGCACTGTTCATTTCTCGTCATATTAACATTTTGATTATGGGAGAAGATGTGGCCCAGGGCCTTGGTCAAAAAACCGGCTGGATAAAAGCAGCCGCTGGTATTTTGGTTGTACTGTTAGCGGGTGGAGCGGTTGCCATTGCCGGACCGATCGGGTTCATTGGCATCGTGGTGCCTCATTTCGCGAGATCGATTGTCGGGCAGGATCATCGCTGGGTGATTCCTTACGCAGGTATATTAGGAGCTATCTTATTATTAGCTGCCGATATTGCTGCCAGGTACGTCATTATGCCGGAGGAGGTTCCGGTCGGTGTCATGACTGCCATCATCGGAACACCATTCTTTATCTACATTGCCCGTAAAGGATTGAAAAGCACATGAGCAGATATCGTGTATTTCGTACAAAAAATGATTGGATATCGTTTCTTTTCGATCCCAGGTCGATCATCGTAACCGCGCTGTTATTTATTGTTTTAGCTATATTGTTTTTATTTTCAGCTGCCTTGGGTGAAATTTTTGTCCACCCATTGGATGTCATCAAAGTTTTAATTGGACAGGGAAATGAAATAAATCAAATGGTCGTCAACTCCTTCCGAATGCCAAGAATTTTGACAGCACTTTTCGTAGGGGTTGCCTTATCTGTCAGCGGAGCAATTCTACAAGGAATGATTAGAAACCCGCTCGCTTCTCCGGATATTATCGGCATCACAGGTGGTGCAGGCGTGGCTGTCGTCGCTTTCCTGGCGATTTTCAGCAATGCTGACAATGCTTTGACAGTAAGCCTGCAATGGCTGCCTTTTGCTTCCTTCATCGGAGCAGTGGTGGTCGGATTTATGGTATATATTCTTGCCTATAAAAATGGCATCTCGCCCATGACGCTCGTTCTGATAGGGATTGGAATTTCATTATTAACACAAGCCCTGACGACGATGTTCATGATATTGGGACCGATCTTCCGAGCTTCTCAGGCTAATATATGGCTGACGGGAAGTGTTTATGGATCTAATTGGGCTGAAGTCAAAATTCTGGTCCCTGTCGTCCTTGTTTTGTTCGTATTATCGTTGATGGTAGCACGAAGGATCAATGCGCAAGAGTTAGGGGAGGAAGCCGCGGCAGGCATCGGTGCCCATCTGCAACGGGACCGGTTGGTTTTTCTCACATTATGTACTGCCATGACAGGAGCCGCAGTTGCATTTGCTGGCGGGATTGGTTTCGTCGGTTTGATGGCCCCCCATATTGCCAGGCGTTTAGTGGGATCTTCTTACGGCGCTTTAATACCTGTATCTGCACTAGTCGGTGCCATTGTTGTTTTAGGAGCGGACCTGGTGGGACGCACCATGTTTTCCCCGTTGGAAGTCCCTGCCGGAGTTTTTACGGCAGCGATCGGGGCGCCTTACTTCATCTTTTTGCTATATAAAAGCAAGCGGTCTTAAAAGGAGAGATTGATATGAAAACGCTGATTGCCAATGAATTGTCGCTAAGCTATGGAGAAGATCTTATTATCGATTCACTGGACATTTCCATACCAAAAGGGGAAGTGACGGTATTAATTGGAGGGAATGGCTGCGGGAAGTCCACCTTGCTCCGTTCCTTAGCCAGACTTCTGAAACCGAAATCCGGGCATATTGTACTGGATAATAAAGACATCTCAAAGATGCGCACAAAAGAAGTGGCAAAAAAGATGGCTATCCTGCCGCAAAGCCCCGTTACTCCTGAAGGGCTGACCGTGCTGCAATTGGTGAAGCAGGGGCGCTACCCCTATCAAAGCTGGGCTCGCCAATGGTCGAAGCAGGATGAGGAATCGGTACAGACGGCTTTAGAAGCCACTAACATGCTGGAGTTGAAGGACCGTTCTGTTGATTCTTTATCTGGCGGACAAAGACAGCGGGCATGGATTGCGATGACACTTGCCCAGAATACAGATACGTTGCTGCTCGATGAGCCTACAACCTATTTGGATATGACCCATCAGATCGAAATTCTGGACCTTTTATTTGATTTGAACCAGGAGCATGGACGTACCATTGTGATGGTGCTTCATGATATTAACCTTGCTTGTCGATACGCCGATCATATCGTGGCGTTGAAAGATAAAAAAGTATACGCACAAGGGAAACCAGAAGAAATCGTTACGTGTAAAATGGTGCAGGATGTTTTTGACATGACTTGCGATGTCAGAGAGGATCCATTGTTTGGTACACCAATGTGCATCCCGCATGGAAAAGGACGCTGCCTGATTAAAGCAGCTCAAAAGCAGACCCGTCAAATTTCGTCATAAACAAAAAATGCCCTGGGAGAATGTTTGATTCTCCCAGGGCATTTTTTAATCTTAGCTGCTCATCCAATGGCCGCCATTGATGTGAATGCATTGACCAGTCATATAAGATGAATCATCAGAAGCTAACAGTACATAGCTGCCTACATGTTCGACCGGCTGACCAGGACGATCCATTGGTGTGTTAGTACCGAATACTTCGACTTTGTCTTCATCAAAGCTGGACGGAATCAGTGGTGTCCAGATTGGTCCTGGAGCTACCATGTTGACACGGATACCTTTATCTACCAATACCTGGGCCATTGAACGGGTGAAGCCGACGACAGCCCCTTTTGTAGCGGTGTAGTCGATCAACTCTTTGTTTCCACGGTAGGCATTGATCGAAGTCGTATTAATGATGGCATCTCCTTCTTTCAAGTGAGGGACCGCTGCCCTTGTAAAATGCCAGTAAGAATAAAAGTTGGTCTTGAATGTACGCTCCATCTGCTCGGTCGAGATTTCTTCCAGACTGGCTTGTGGATGCTGTTCGGCAACATTATTGACCAGAATGTTCAGTTTTCCGAATTCATCGAGAGTCTGTTGAATGGCGTCCTTGGCGAATTGCTCTTCGCCGGCATCCCCAGAGATCAAGAGGCACTTAACGCCTTCTTGCTCTACTCGTTCTTTCAGGCTTTTCGCATCTTCATGTTCATCGAGGTAGACAATCGCAAGGTGGGCGCCTTCTTTGGCGTACCCAATCGCTACGGCGCGTCCAATCCCGCTGTCGCCGCCTGTAATCAATGCTACTTTATCCTTCAGCTTACCGCTGCCTTTATAATCATCATCTTCTACAATCGGTTTGGGATCCATTTCTTCACGAAATCCCGGTTGTCTGTCCTGTACCTGTTTTGGTTGTCCTTCGGTTTGACGATCTGTCGGTTTCATGAATACTGCCTCCTTATATTTTGTTGATAGTGGACTTTACCACCTGATGGATGACAGTAAACAAATTGGAAAATTCTTAGTACTGGTTTAAGTTTTCGTAATGGTACTGCCAGGATTGTGCGTCTTCCAGCTGGGCAGCCAGTCGGAACATCAGGTCATCCTCGCCAAGTCTTCCAGTAAATTGAACCCCTACTGGAAGTACTTTTTCTGTCCAATATAAAGGGACGCTCATCGAAGGCTGGCCGGTGACATTCGCAATTGGTGTGAAACTGCATATATCCGTAAAGTTAAACATCATATCCTTAGTTGCATCATCCCCATTAGAGAACGTATCAAGAACTGCCGGCAATCCGTTCAATACTGGGGTTAAAAGAATATCATATTGTTCATGAAACCTATGAATCTTTTGGGATTCCCGCATAAGCATGACCCTTGCTTCTTCATAATCAGAGGCAGAAAGCTCGGATCCAAGATTGTAGACGTGATAGGAAATCGACTCCAGATTTTCTTCGGTTGGTTGAGTATCTACTAACCCAGCCATATGTTTGATCAACAGGGAGCCGCCGACAATCCAGCTCGTAATAAAATGGTTGGCGAACGCTTCAAAGTCAAACGGCAACGGCTGGTATTCGATTTCGTGTCCCAGAGATTCTAGCAGACGAACGGTATGGTTGATCGCTTCCCTGGCCTCTTCAGAAATAGAGACCCGCCCCCTCCAATCAGGATCCACTGCTATCTTAAGCTTACCAGGATCTTTAGCGATATTGGAAAGAAGGGGAGTGCTCTCGGGAAGGGAAGGGTAGCTTTCTCCTGGCCCGGCTCCTTTTATGATATCCAGCAGTCCGGCACTGTCTCTGACAGATTTGGTCAGGGCATGGTTGACACCGAAGTTATTCATATACATACCGTAGGGTACTTGACCTCTGGATGGTTTATAACCGAACAGCCCACATGCAGAAGCAGGAATCCGTATCGATCCGCCACCATCACTTCCGTGTGCGAAAGGAGCCATTCCTGAGGCCACCGCTGCCGCTGCACCTCCACTGGAACCACCGGCGGATCTGTCCAGTGCCCATGGATTTTTGGTTGCCCCCAGGTGGTCTGGTTCCGTTGTGGGTAAAAAGCCGAATTCAGGTGTATTGGTTTTACCGAGAAAAGTCAATCCTGCTTCCCGATAACGTTCAACAAAAATATCGTCTTCTCCAGCTGTGAATCCGTCCATCAGTTTCGAACCAGAGGTTGTCGGATGGCCTTGGATATTATTCAAGTCCTTGATAAGAAAAGGGAGACCACCAAATAAAGAGCTATCCGGTTTATACCGTTTTGCCTGTTCGAGCGCCTCATCAAACATGGTATGCACCACTGCATTCAATTTAGGGTTGAGTTCTTCAATTCTTTCTATGTAATGCTTAGTCAATTCATAGGGGGAAATTTCTTTTTCGTCTATCAGTTGTTTCTGTGCGGTAGCATCCAGGTAAGCTATATCTGACATGGCTGAAAACCTCCTTGAAAAGTTAAGAAAAAACGTTGGCCTGAATACAGACCAACGTCGTTTTAGTTTTTGTTTGGGATTTTATCATATTTGTCGATTTGTTTTTGTTTGTCAACATCCCAGCGGTTTTCCGGGTGTTCGCGGCATTCGGTGGTGCAGGCAGCATGCTGCTCGATTTCACATTCTTCACAGCAGACATACTGACGGTTGCAGACCGGATTACTGCAGTTGATCATGCGGTCTTCTTTTTTACCACAATGTTCACATTCCGCAATAACGGTATCTTCTTCGGTATGGTTGACAGGGACAGAAATCCGCTCATCAAACACATACATTTTTCCATCAAAATAACGCCCTTTTGTTTCTGGATCTTTACTGTAAGTGGTGATGCCGCCATCGAGCTGGTAAACGTCTTCCACTCCGTTTTTCATCAGGATGCCCGTAAGCTTTTCGCAACGGATGCCTCCCGTACAATAGGTAAGGACTTTTTTATCCTTCCACTGATCTGCATTTTCAGCGATCCATTCAGGGAACTCGCGGGAAGTTTCTACTTCCGGCTGAATTGCATTGCGGAAGTGACCGATGCGGTATTCATATTCATTACGGCCATCAATGACGATCGTATCTTCATCCTGTAGCATTTCATAAAACTCTTTAGGCTTCAGACGTTTTCCTGTAAAGGTTTTTGGATCGATGTCATCATTTTCAATACTCCAATTGACAACTTCAGATTTCGCACGTACGTGCATTTTCTTGAAGGTATGTCCTTCCACTTCATCTATTTTAAAAACCATATCTTTGAATCGTTCATCAGCATGCATGTGTTCCATATATTCGTTGGTCTGTTCTACTGTTCCGGATACGGTGCCGTTGATTCCTTCAGGAGCAACAATGATCCGGCCTTTCAGACCCAGGTCTTTACAATACGTTAAATGCTCAGCGGCATATTCTTCATATTCCGGCAAGTCGACATATTGATAATACAACAATACTCGGTAGTCTTTAGTACTCATTTATTTATTCCTCCTGTTTCACATTGCAAGTGTGATAACATTTTTGTGCCACACTACATAATATCTAGTTTTAGAAAAAATTTCAACTAGATATCCTTATCAATAGAACCTTAATTTGGCATACGAAAACCGTTTTTAATTTCTGAATTTTTTGTCAAAAATGGAATTTAAAAGGATTGCTTTGTTATAATTCACTTAGAGGAAAAATATTCCGTTGGGAAGGGTGTGCGAATGAGAAAACCGGGAATTCAATTAGGATTGCAGACGTTCAGTTTATTTGCAGGCTTTATGGTATGGGTCATCATATCTTCTTTGATGCCATACATCAAAGAAGATATCGCATTAAATGCCAATCAAGTAGCATTAGCTACAGCTATTCCAGTCATCCTTGGCTCCTTACTTCGGGTACCGCTTGGCTACTGGGCGAATAAGTTCGGAGCCAGAGTGATATTCATCATCAGTTTCATCATTTTATTGCTGCCGGTCTTTTACTTGAGTATTGCTGATTCATTCCTGGATCTCGTGATTGGCGGTCTTTTGCTTGGTCTGGGTGGGGCGGTGTTCTCGATTGGTGTTACGTCACTTCCGAAATACTATGAGAAAAAGCGCCATGGCTTTGTGAATGGTGTCTATGGTGTAGGGAACGTTGGTACTGCCGTCACCTCTTTTGCCGCGCCTTTTCTGGCTGCCCAAATCGGGTGGCAAAGCACTATCCGTCTTTATTTAGGATTACTTCTGTTTTTCATTCTACTTAACTTTATGGTTGGAGATCGTCATGAAAAGAAAGTGCAGGCTCCGATCATTCCTCAGATTAAATCAGTCATCGATAATGAAAAAATGTGGTTTCTCAGCTTATTTTATTTTATCACCTTTGGTTCTTTTGTGGCGTTCACCATCTACCTTCCAAACTTCTTAGTATCGAACTTCGGCCTGACAAGTGGAGATGCAGGGCTTAGAACAGCAGGGTTCATCGCGCTGGCAACTTTTTTACGGCCGGTAGGGGGATGGTTCGGAGATAAATTCAATTCATTCATCTTATTGATGGCAGTATTCGCCGGATTGACGCTGGCTGGCGTGGTGCTGTCTTTTTCCCCAACCATCGAGCTTTACACAGTCGGTGTATTAAGTGTGGCCGTGTGCGCCGGTATTGGGAACGGACTTGTGTTCAAACTGGTGCCATTTTATTTTTCCAAACAGGCGGGGGTTGTCAACGGAGTTGTTTCCGCTATCGGCGGACTTGGCGGCTTCTTTCCACCTCTCGTCCTAAGTGCTGTGTATGGGTTGACCGGCCATTATGCCATTGGCTTTATGGCATTGTCACAATTCGCCCTCGCAAGTCTGATTATCGTAATCTGGATGTATTTTACAGACAAACTGCAGATGAGTCACGCTGCTATGAAAAATACAGTAGAAGGTATCATGATTACCGATCAGGATGGGGTGATACAATACGTCAATCCGGCGTTTACGGAAACTACCGGGTTTGAAGAAGACCAGGCGATTGGTAACACACCAAAAATCCTCAAATCAGGAAAACATGATGAAAAGTTTTATCGTGATATGTGGCAGGAGATAGAACAGGAAGGTTATTGGAAAGGGGAGATATGGAATAAACGGAAGAATGGTGAGATGTTCCTGGAATGGCTGACGATTAGCCCCATCCGGAATAAAAATGAACCCGTTACCGGCTACGTTGCAATGTTTTCAGAAATCACACCGGAGGAATAACGTGGAACCAATAAAACGGGATGCCTCAAGCGGCATCCCGTTATTTTAAAGATTAAGCAAGTAGTGTTCTTCATCGCGGCTATGATGCCAGTTTACGACAAGCAGGCTGTCGTACATCATAAGACGTTCCTCGGCTTGCTGATCAGCCGATAGGCTTTCCTCGATACGAGCTAGTATTTTTCTTAATAAATCGTGATCCCTGGTCAACTGCGTGATGGTGTCAGCCATATCAGGATAGGCCTGTTTGATATCCTGGTATAGTCCTTCTTCTTCCGATGTCGCATGGGAGATAATATGATCACGCCAATGTTCAATCAAAATCAATTCCGCCTGCTTTGCTTCTTCCAAACGCTCCTCGCGATATAAACGCTTTAATACGTCTGTCATATCCTTCACTTGCCCATAAGCCGCTTCATGAATTGAGCGGTGGGCGTCCAGCTGACGAAGTGCAGGTCCTGACATCTTCATCTTCCTTTCTATTGTGCTTTCTTGTTTGTTTGTTTCGGGTTGGCACGCCGGTAAATGATATATCTCCGTTTGATAAATTCCAATGGCAGGCTCCATACATGGACGAGCCGTGTGAACGGCCATACGGCAAATAAAGTGAAGGCGGCAAACACATGAGCCTGGAAGCCCCAAGGAGCAGTAGCCAGCATTTCAGGCATCGGCCGGAATGTTAAAATTCCCCGGAACCAGGGCCCGATTGTATCACGGTAATCGAATTCTCCTCCTGTAGCCGTATACCAGGCCGTATTGGTAAAACCAACGACCGTGACGATTCCAATCAGCAGAAGCACCCACAAATCCTTGCGTGATCCATTAGTGCTGACGCGCTTATTGCGCAGCCTTCTAATCGTAAGCAGCGCACCGCCGATGACCATCGCTGCACCGGCCGCTCCACCAAACCAGACAGCTCCGAAATGATACATTTCTTCCGTGACCCCGATCATCGGGTAAAAGCCTTGAGGTACGAGAATTCCGCCAACATGGCCGAAAAATACTAAGATTACCCCATAATGAAATAGAATACTTCCCCATTTCAGGAGGGGATCGGTTTTTAAAAACTGACTGGATTGAGCGGACCATCCGAACTGATCATGGTTGTACCGATAAATATGGCCAACGACAAAAATCGTTAAGGTAATGTATGGATAGGCTACCCATAGTAAAAAATCGACTGGCGTCAACTGATATCAATCCCTTCATACCGTTTTGGCTTCGCGACGGGCGACGATGGAATCCAGCGTTTCCAAAGCGGCTGCTACGACAAATGCATATGGAGATCGCTGATCGCGCAATTGTGCATAAAGTTGATCGATCGCTTTTTTATGAATATAGTAAAGCTTTTGGATAAAACTTTCTTCGGCTTCTGCCAGAAATTCAAGAATTAACGGGAAATAATCAGGCAGCTCATCATCTTTGATAAAATAGCCTGCTTTGGCGAATTCCAGCTTCAGTTTGACGAATCCGAGGCCACGTTCCCGTTTATCGCCAAAAACGCCATAAGTAAGATACAAGGAACAATCTTTGCTGAAGTCGAACTGCTTCACATAATTCTGGCTGAATTCAAGCCAGGAGGAATCCTCCACATAACCCCAGAAACGTAACAGATTATCTCTTTGGGGCGCCTCGGATAAACCTTCCATGAAAAGCCTGACTTCTTCATTCCGGAACCATTCTTCTTCCGGATAGCGTAGGAACAGGGAGCACAGCTTCAGAATATGTCTACTGTCTTCCATCTTTGGCACCTCCTGTCACATCGCTCCAATAAGATTCACTGTATTCGTAAGGATCTTTCCATTCCCCATTCATGGCGCATGATTCACACCCATCCATGAAATCGAAGCCTGCGCTGCCCTGATGGGCAAACATGTCTTCAGCCTGCTCGCGATGCGCTTTTGGAATAACGTAGCGGTCGCCATATTTCGCAATGGCTGAAAGCTCATACATATCACGCGCCATTTGTTCCGAGATTCCAACTTCATCGATAAGCGTGGTATCGGGTTCTTTGCCGAGGTCGACGCTCCGCATGTACGTACGCATGGCCACCAGTTTCTTAAGTACGGATGCTACCAGCTCGGTATCACCTGCTGTCATCAGGTTGGCTAAATATTCGATTGGGATCCGGAATTGATCGATTGCCGGAAAAACGACAGATGGATCAAGGTCATTGAAATGACCATTGAAAGCATCGACGATCGGGCTCAACGGCGGAATGTACCAGACCATTGGAAGGGTACGATATTCCGGATGGAGCGGAAGAGCGATTTTCTGCTCGCAGGCCAGCTTATATACTGGGGATTCCTGAGCTGCTTCGATCCAGTCTTCAGGAATGCCGTCTTTTTTCGCTTGAGCGATCACTTCCGGGTCATTCGGATCCAAAATTAAATCGAGCTGTGCTTCGTAAAGATCCTGATCATTCGGAACCGAAGCTGCTTCTTTGACTCGGTCGGCATCATAAAGGACGATACCGATATAACGGATTCTTCCGACACACGTTTCCGAGCAGATGGTCGGGTCGCCGTTTTCGATTTTCGGAAAACAGAATGTACACTTTTCCGCTTTATTGGTCTGCCAGTTGAAATAGACTTTTTTATACGGGCAGCCGGACATGCAGAACCGCCAGCTCCGGCAGGCATCCTGATCGACGAGGACAATGCCGTCCTCTTCCCGTTTATACATGGCACCTGATGGACAGGAAGAGACACAGGATGGGTTGACGCAGTGTTCGCAAATCCGGGGCAGATACATCATGAATGCCTGCTCGAATTCGAACTTCACTTTCTCATCGACCCCTTGCATGTTCGGGTCTCGCTTACCCGTCTCGTGAACCCCTGCCAGGTCATCCTCCCAGTTCGGTCCCCATAGAATGTCCATATATTCACCGGTCAACTGCGACTTCGGACGTGCGACCGGCTGATGATTTTTCTCGGGGCTATGAACGAGGTGCTCGTATTCATATGTCCACGGTTCGTAATATTCATCTAGGTCAAGCATGTCAGGATTATAGAAAAGGTTCAAAAGCTTGTTCGCTTTCCCGCCGGCTTTCAGGGAAAGCTTTCCGTTTCGCATTTCCCAGCCGCCTTTGTTCTTCTCTTGATTCTCCCATTCCTTCGGATAACCGATCCCGGGTTTCGTTTCGACATTGTTCCACCACATGTACTCGGCGCCTGGTCTGTTTGTCCAGGTATTGTTACAGGTCACGCTGCAGGTGTGGCAGCCGATACATTTATCCAAATTCATGACCATTCCAAATTGCGCTTTAATCTTCAAGCCAATCCACCTCGCTTCGGTCCATTCTGCGGATTTGTACTTGCTCATCCCGCTGGTTGCCGGTTGGACCATAGTAGTTGAAACCATAACTTAATTGGGCGTATCCGCCTATCATCTGCGTCGGCTTGATGTGGATTCTTGTTGGGCTATTGAAGGTACCTCCGCGATCTTTCGTAATTTTGGAACCGGGCACATTAATCAGACGGTCCTGAACGTGATACATGAACACGACCCCTCGAGGAAGCCGGTGGCTCGTGACAGCCCTGGCTACGACGACACCATTCCGGTTATACATTTCGAGCCAGTCATTATCCTTGATACCTGCTTCATCCGCGTCCAGGTTGTTCAGCCAGACGTGCGGGCCGCCGCGGAACAAAGTCAGCATCGGAAGCGTATCACCATACGTGCTGTGGTACGACCACTTGAAGTGTGGGGTCAGGTATCTTAATGTAATCTCTTTTTGTCCCTCGGCCGGTCTATTATCGGATGAATAAAATGACGCCTTTTTTAATGGCGGCTTGAATGTAGGAAGTTCTTCCCCGAACTCAAGCATCGTTTCATGATCCAAATAGAAGTGCTGCCTTCCGGTCAATGTCCGCCACGGTATCATCCGTTCAACGTTCGTGGTAAACGGAGAATAGCGCCTGCCGCCTGTTTCCGTTCCACTATAGACAGGCGAAGAGATGACCTTTTGCGGCTGGGCTGTAATTTCGGCGAAAGAGATATGTTCCTCCGCGCGCTCTTCTGCAAGGTGCCTTAATTCCTGTCCTGTTTTATCCTCGAGTGTCTTCCAGGCTTTCATTGCAAGAGAACCGTTGGTGGTACTGGATAATGTCAATATCGTTTCGGCCACATCAATATCGTTATATAAGCTTGGACAGTCTTGATAGAAAGCCGATTTTTTCGATGGGCCAAGCATATCGAAAAGTTTGGCATACTCTTCCTTTGCATCCCAGGCCATTCCTTTGGCTCCAATAGAATGTTTGATTTTCGGACCAAGGGAAATGAACTTGTCATAGACTTTAGAGTACTCCCTTTCAACCACCTGGATTTTAGGGAAGTTAACCCCAGGGACCGGCTTGGTGCCGTCTGTTTTCCAATCAGGTACGTGCCCGTATGTCTGGGCAATTTCATCGGTAGAATCATGCAGCAGCGGGGAAGTGACCGTATCATATACCTTTTCCGGTAAATGCTGGGCAGCCAGATTAGAAAATCGCCTGGCAAGCTTTTTGAAAATATCCCAGTCCGACCGGCTTTCCCATGGAGGGGTGATGGCCGGGTTGAACGGATGGACGAACGGGTGCATATCCGTCGAGCTTAAATCATGCTTCTCATACCAGGTGGCCGCCGGAAGGACGATGTCGGAGTATAGGCCGGTGCCTGACATCCGGAAATCCAGATTGACGAGTAAATCCAGTTTCCCGGTCGCCGATGGAATCTCCAGGTTCAGTTCTTTTGCCTCCAGGTCTTCTGTTTCTTCACTGAGGTTATGACCGTGCGTACCCAGCAGATGCTTAAGGAAATATTCATGCCCTTTGGCGGAACTGCCGATCAAATTCGCCCGCCAGACAAACATGGATTTTGGAAAATTGACCGGATCATTCGGAGATTCGATGGAAAAGTTCATCTCCTTTTTGGACACAGCCTCCACTAAATGCTCGGTATTGGCTTCTGGTGATTTTGCTTCATCATACATTGCGATAGCATTTTTATTGAACTGTGGGTAAGACGGCAGCCAACCGAGCCGTGCCGCCAGTACGTTATAATCTGCTAAATTCTGATATTTTGGCTGATCAATCAATGGGGAAGCCAAATCGCGTGTTTTCTGTTCGTCATATTTCCACTGTTCGGTAGCGAAATAAAAGAAAGAGGTGCCATTTTGCAGCCTTGGCGGTCCGCCCCAATCCCGGGCCATCGCAACAGTCTGCCAGCCTTCCAGCGGGCGTACCTTCTCCTGGCCGACATAATGGGCCCAGCCGCCTCCATTGACTCCCTGAGAACCGGTCAACAAAACAAGGTTCAGTACCGCCCGGTAGATCGTATCAGAATGGTACCAATGGTTAATCCCTGATCCCATGATAATCATCGAACGCCCTTTACTATCAATGGCGTTCTGAGCGAACTCCCTTGCGATCTGAGCGACAAGTTTGGGGCTGACACTTGTATACTTTTCCTGCCATTTTGGGGTATACGGCCGGTCTTCGTCATAATTGGCGGGATTTTCTTTCGTCAGACTTCTGTTAACCCCTGTCTGGGCACACATCAGATCAAAGACGGTCGTTACATAAACCGGGCCGTCTGTGGTCTCGATTTCTTTCATAGGTATGTCAGCTTTGAAGACGCGGTTATCATCCTGCTCAAACGCTGCGACACATACCTGGTCGATTTTACTTTCGTGGCCCTGTAAGGATAGGGCAGGGGAGATTGTGTCAACATTATTGACTTTATCTGCCTTTAGCAGGTTCCAATTCTTTTCACCATCCCAGCGGTGTCCAATCGAACCATTTGGTATGGCAAAATCTTTGGTCTCTTCGTCATAGACTACTGTTTTCCATTCTGCTTTTTCTGTGGTGAAGGAAAGGTCGCTTGCACGCAGGAAGCGGTCCGCTTTTAAGCCGTGCCTGGTATTTTTTAATGTGATTAAGTAGGGAAGGTCTGTGTAGGTCTTTGCATAAAAATCAAAATAAGGAACGTGTCTATCGATGTAGAATTCCTGGAGAATGACATGGGTCATGGCCATCGCTAATGCACTGTCCATGCCAGCCTGGACGGGGAGCCAATCGTCGGCGAACTTAACGAATTCAGCATAATCCGGACTGACAGCGACTACTTTTGTACCTTTATAGCGGGCTTCCACCATGAAGTGGGAGTCAGGGGTGCGGGTCTGTGGAAGGTTGGATCCCCAAACAAGCAAATAACTGGAATTGTACCAGTCAGCGCTTTCCGGGACATCGGTTTGTTCGCCCCATATTTGTGGAGAAGCGGGCGGAAGGTCAGCGTACCAGTCATAGAAGCTTAACAGGACGCCGCCGATCAGGTTGAGGAATCGGCCTCCGCCTGCATAACTGACCATTGACATGGCAGGAATAGGAGAGAATCCAAAGATCCGGTCCGGTCCGTACGTTTGTATCGTATGGATAAGCTGAGCGGAAATCAGTGTTTCTACTTCATCCCATTCCGCCCGGACGAATCCTCCTTTTCCGCGCGCCTGTTTATACTGCGTGGATAATTCAGTGTTTTCAACAATGGAAGCCCACGCTTTGACAGGGTCATCGGTTTTCTTAACTGCATCTCGCCAGATTTCTAACAGTTTACTTCGGATATAAGGATAGCGCACCCGATGGGGGCTATATGTATACCAGGAGAAGCTTGCACCCCGCGGGCATCCGCGTGGCTCGTATTCCGGCATATCCGGTCCGGTGGTCGGATAATCCGTTTGCTGGGTTTCCCAGGTAATGATTCCGTCTTTGACGTGGATTTTCCAGCTGCATGAACCGGTACAATTGACACCATGTGTCGAGCGGACAACTTTATCATGCTGCCAGCGGCTGCGATAATAATTTTCCGTGTTACTGCGCGACTTTGGGGACATTTCGCTGTGTTCTGTCTCTGGCTGTGTTTTACCTAAGTACTTCAGTTTCTGTAAAAATGGTGGAGTTTTTCTAGGCATTTTCACATCTCCTTACATTTTTTAAGGGTAAAACATGCATGAAGAATATTGATATTAAATTTATGGTAACAGATTCCATTCTTATTTTCACAATATTTGGTTAACTTTAACCTATATTTTATAAATTCGACAAAAAAACCGAGCAATTTTTATGCTCGGGTAAGTGAAAATGTGATATTTATCATGATTAAGGTAAGTCTAATTCAGGCAGCCATTGAGACATATGGTCTTTTATTTCTTTGTAAGTTTCCTCCTGGTCAGGTATGAGTACTCTTTTTGTTTCGTGCATGGGAATTACTTGAAAATCTGTACCGGCTTGCCCGTCAGTGAAGGGTTCATAATCTACAATAGTAGGGACGAAGGAAGGCTTGTTCAAAGCTATGGAATCATCGTGTCTATCTAATTCGATTTCTACTTGCAGGATACCGCCGATCCGGCGGTGGATTTCTTCCTGTGCAGAGATGAAATTTCCAAGTGAATAGATTACCAGGGTATCATTTCCCTTTTTTCCTTCAAGCATTTCGATGGGCTGCAGGACGTGAGGATGGTGGCCGAGAATCACGTGAGCCCCGGCATCAGCCATCACTTGAGCTAATTCTTTCTGGTCGCGATTGGGCATGCGCTCATATTCCGAGCCAAAATGCACACTGACGACGACAGCATCCGCTTGTTTATTCGCTCGTGTGATATCTGATTTAATTTTTTGTTCGTCAATCAAATTGACGAGATAATTTTTTCCGGATGGTAAAGGGATACCATTGGTTCCATACGTATAGCTTAAAAATGCAACATCGATTCCTTCTTCTGTCTGAATCACGCGAAGTTTCTTCTGATCTTTCTGGCTTTTGTATGCTCCTGTGTAGATCATATCAATAGACTCCCAATGGGAAAGAGAGTTATTAATTGCTTGTTCTCCTCGGTCAAGAGTATGATTATTGGCGATCGAAACGACATCGATTCCACTTTCCTTTAGGGCATCTCCGACTTCAGTAGGACTGTTGAAGGCTGGATAGCCGGATAAACCGAAATCAGCCCCGCCAATCATTGTTTCCTGATTAGCTATGGCTATAGTTGCTTCTTCCAAGTAGGGCGCTGTATTCTCGAACATTGGCGTGAAATCATACCCATCAGCGGTTTGGGCATCACGATAGACTGGGGCATGAATCAAAATATCACCGATGGCAGCCAGTGTTATTTTAGGATTAACAGGATATTCTTGTTTAGTAGGGTCGTCAGACTGTTTGGCGGTTAAGTCATTGGCGAAAAATTGTTTGTCGGGCGACTGCGCACATGCTCCCATAACAAACGAAAGCATTACCAGCAAAAATACTTTTTTCATATGAAGTGCCCCTTTAATAAGTAGATTGTTGGAATTGGAAAGACCTTTTACCTATAGTATAAAGCGTTTTCACAAAAATAAAAGCAAGTCCCTCCAATCTTCGACAAGAAAGGAGGGATTTGCTGTTATATGGAATGAGCATGGTGTTTAGCTGTTCGGGGATTTCGCTGCATCGTCAAATACATGACGAACCCAGAAGCTGCTAATAAGGCACTGGTGACATAAAAGACAGAAGAGAACCCGAAGAACCCGGAAAGCATCCCGCCAAGCGCGGGGCCAATCATATTCCCTAAGAAGCGAATGCTTGTATTATACCCGAGTACTTCTCCTTGCATGGCAAGTGGAGCCTCCTGGCGAATGTAAGCAGTGCGGACTGGAATGATTCCCCCGATGGAGGCCCCCAACAGGAATCGGATGATGACTAGCTGCCAGATACTTGTAACAAAGGCACCTGGAAGATAGACAATCCCTGCCATAAATAACAGGAACACCAAGATTTTAATATAACCGACCTTGTCGGCAATGCTGCCCCAGCGTCTCGCCATCAACAGGTTACCAAGTCCCGCAGCGGAAAAGGCAATGCCGGAAAAGAATGCAAGGTTGGCAGGACCATGTAATTCCGCAACATACAAGGATAAAATCGGCTGGATGCTGAAATGGGCGATTTGGACAAACAAGGATACGAGCATAACCATTAGCAACACAGGGTGCCGTAAAATATGTCCGATTACCTCTTTCCGGGAATAGCTTGTCTTACTATCACTGCTTTCATCGTAAATCTTGAATTCTTTGATTCCAAAGATGACGATAAAAGCAGATAGAAAGACGGTGATAGAAGTCCCTTGAAAAGTGGCGGAATACCCGAATGTGTCAGCCAACACTCCCCCAAGCATAGGCCCCATCAAACTCCCTGTAATACTGCCGGTCTGCAGTGTGCCCAGAACTTTACCGGCAATATGCTTCGGTGTCTGGGTGGCGATCAATGCTTGTGACATTGGAATGAATCCGGTAAATACCCCCATGAATAAGCGCAGGAAGAATAATGGCCAGACAGAATCGGCAAACCCCATCAAAAAGACGGACACCCCCAGGCCAACGGCAGAAATGATCAATATTTTCTTTCTGCCATAACGATCACCGATTCGGCCCCATATGGGCGCAAATAAAAATGCCGTTACGAATGTGACGCCAAATACCCAGCCCGACCACTGTTGGACGTAAGCGTCAGAATAATTACCAAAGCTGTCGATATATAAAGAAATAAACGGAAGAACCATGGTGATGCTTCCTGCAATAAAGAAGTTAGCAAACCACATGATGAATAAATTTCGTTTAGCCATACTTTCCTGGTCCACGATAATGAATCACTTCTTTCAAACTATTTCGTAACCCTAAATATTACTGCATCATTCTAAACTTATAACATACTCTTCACCTGGTTGAAAGAAAAATGCACACTCCTGTAAATGAAGACGACAAGAGGCTTATTCAATAAAAGCGAAAAGTCGAAGACTTGATTTCGAGACATTGTTTGAGGAATAGGGGCGTTGGGGAAGGATTCGCTTTCCTGCGGGGGACCTGGCAAGCTTCCTCGGGCTTTGCCCTGCGGGATCTTGCCTTGCTCCTTCTCCCGCGGGAGTCTCACCCTTCCCCCACGCCCCTTGCCATATAAGATACACGAAATCGTGTTTGGAAAGTCCGGCCCTATTTTGTGATGAGAATCCTATTACAATGGTAAATTGACCGTATTTTCTGCTCCAAAACACTCTATTTCTGATCGAAGTTTCGAGAAACTAACGAACGTATGGTGGCTGGGAAAACGGTGAGACTCCAGTGGGGTGGACATGAGCGGTGAGATCCCGCAAGGCGAAGCCTGAGGAAGCTCACCACATGCCCACGGAAAGCGATCCGTTTTCCCAGCCACCATAATTACTACCTAACGCCTCGAAACTGAGTCTTCCATTAAAGGGTTAAAGGGAACAATAACCAATAAAATAATCTGAATATTCATTTGAACCATTACGAAAGTTGATTTACTATTTAGTAATATAGAATTTTTAGAAGATACGAAAGATTAATAGAGGAGGTTGCTGTTTGGAATTTAACATATCCCCGTTAGGCGATCATGGAGCAATTATCGATCTTGGTAAAACGATTGATGAAGAGTCTCATGAACGAGTCAAACAAGTAACGGCATTTCTGAATGATAAACCATTTGATTGGCTAATAGAGTATATTCCTGCGTTTACCACCGTGGCGTTATTCTACGACCCTGTCAAAGTAATGGAACAAAAAGATAAATCTTTTGCATTGCCTTATGAAATTGTCAGAGCAACGATTGAGAAAGAGCTCCCTAAATTGGGAGTGGGAGAAAAAAAACAAGGCCGGGTTGTAGAAATTCCTGTTTGCTATGGCGGGGATTTAGGCCCGGATTTAACTCAAGTGGCCAGACATAATGATTTAACTGAAGAGGAAGTCATTGAGATTCATACTGCCGGCGACTATTTGGTTTATATGATTGGGTTTGCCCCTGGATTCCCTTATATTGGGGGAATGAAAGAAGAAATTGCCACGCCAAGAAAGGAAGAACCGCGTCTGAGCATACCAGCTGGGTCGGTCGGAATCGCGGGGAGCCAAACAGGCGTATATCCGATAGAAACCCCTGGAGGCTGGCAGTTGATTGGTCAAACGCCTGTACGTCTTTTTAAGCCGGATCAGGAGCCTCCTTCCTTGCTCCATGCTGGAGATAAAGTTGTATTCAAGGCAATCACCCGTAGCGAATTCGACACTTATAAGGAGGAGCAATCATGATAAAAGTTTTGAAGCCGGGATTGCTTACCAGTGTGCAGGATCTTGGTAGAACAGGCTATCAAACATATGGGGTCATTGCCAGTGGTGTAATGGATCCGGCAGCCCACCGTATCGCTAACTTACTTGTAGGAAATAGGGAGGGTGCAGCTACGCTGGAAATAACACTGAGCGGGCCGGTATTGGAATTTCAGGAGGATGCACTGATTTCCTTGTGTGGAGGTGACCTTTCCGCAACAATCGGAGGTAAGCAGGTTAAACCATGGCGTCCGGTTTATGTGAAAAAGGGAAGTGAACTTCGTTTTGGTCAGGCAAAAGAAGGCTGCCGGGTTTATTTAGCGGTTGCTGGCGGCTTTCATGTGCCGGAAGTAATGGAGAGCAAGTCTACCTATCTTCGCGCCGGCCTGGGTGGTTTTCATGGACGAGCCTTAAAAGAAGGAGACGAACTTGCAGCGCAGGAATTATCGGAAGCAGCTGCAAAGATTCAAAGTTTCTTGCAGAAGCAAGCTGGTGGAGAATCGTTTATTAGTATGGATTGGCACGTAGCATCTGAATTTATTCCTGTATTCAAAGAAGAACAGCCGGTACGGGTTATAAAAGGAAGGCAATACGAGTTATTCAAAAAAGAGAGTCAGGAAGCGTTCTTCTTTGAGCCATATCAAATCGGAAGCAAATCAGACAGGATGGGTTACCGTCTCGAAGGGCCAAAGCTGCAGCTGGATAAGGAACAGGAGATGATTTCTGAAGCGGTAGGGTTTGGCACCATCCAGGTACCTTCCAATGGCCAGCCGATCATCCTTCTTGCTGATAGGCAGACGACAGGAGGGTACCCGAAAATCGGACAGGTTGCCTCCGTCGACATACCAGTCGTAGCGCAATTAAAACCTGGTGAGAAAGCCCGTTTTCAGGAAATTTCACTTGAAAAAGCCCAACAGCTTTATTTAGAAAGAGAAAAAAGCATCCAGCAGCTTGCCCAGGGTATACGTCTGAAATTAAAAGAGGAGGTACGATAATGGCAATCATAGATTTGAATTGTGATATGGGAGAAAGCTTTGGCACCTATCAAAAAGGTCGGGATGAGGAGATCCTCGAACATATTACATCGGCCAACGTAGCATGCGGCTTTCATGCCGGTGATTTTACGACGATGCGAAAGACAACAGAAATGGCAATGGAAAAAGGAGTAGGCATCGGTGCACACCCGGGATTGCCGGACCTGATGGGCTTTGGTCGTCGAAATATAGATATCAGCCCTCAAGAGGCTTATGAACTGGTAGTCTATCAGATTGGAGCGTTGAATGGGTTTGTAAAAGCAGAAGGAGGAAGCCTTCAGCATGTGAAGCCGCATGGTGCTCTTTATAATATGGCCGCCAAACGTCAGGACTTGTCTGAAGCGATAGCAGAAGCGGTTTACAAGGTGGATCCGGAGCTCGTTTTATTCGGGCTGGCAGGAAGTGAATTAGTGAAAGCAGGCAAACAGGCCGGCCTCCGTACTGCCAGTGAAGTTTTCTCCGACCGGACGTATCAGGAGGATGGAACATTGACCTCGAGGAAAGAACAGAATGCCCTGCTGACTGATTATGAGGAGGCAGTTTCCCAGGTGATCCGGATGGTCAAAGAAAAAAAAGTACACACTATCCAAGGAAAGGATATTGATGTGCAGGCGGATACGATTTGTATCCACGGGGATGGCGAAAACGCTTTGGATTTCGCAAAATATATCAATCGGGCACTAAAGGAATCTGGCATTGAAACAGTAAAGGTCAAGGATGTATTGAAATAACAGCGAGGAGTGAAACAGATGGACAAAAAATCACGGATGAGGCTGCTGCTGGGGGCAGCGTTTTTGATGGCGACTTCAGCCATAGGGCCTGGATTCCTGACACAAACGACACATTTTACGGAACAATTAGCGGCTAGCTTTGGCTTTGTTATTCTAGTATCTATCATCATTGATATTGGAGCTCAGTTGAACATTTGGAGGATTATCGCTATCTCAGAAAAACCGGCCCAGGACATTGCCAACAAGCTTCTTCCTGGCCTTGGCTTTGTTTTGTCTGCCTTAATTGTGGCAGGCGGATTGGCTTTTAATATTGGTAATATAGCTGGTGCAGGTCTTGGTACTAACGTACTGTTCGGAATTTCACCAGAAATGGGGGCGCTCTTCAGTGGTCTCGTTGCTATTGGAGTCTTCCTCGTTCGGGAAGCTGGTAAGGTGATGGACCGCTTCGCCCAAATGCTTGGCTTTTTAATGATCGGTTTGACGGTTTATGTCATGTTCACAGCTACCCCTCCCCTTGGAGAGGCAGCTGTGAAGACGATTGCCCCTGATACCATCGATTTTCTTGCGATTGTAACACTCGTCGGCGGGACTGTCGGCGGCTATATTACCTTTGCCGGCGGGCACCGCTTACTAGAAGCGGGAGTCAAGGGGAAGGAATCCCTGGGGTATGTCAATCGCAGCGCGGTATCAGCCATCGGTTTCGCTTCCATCATGCGTGTCTTTTTATTTTTGGCCGCCCTCGGAGTAGTTGCCCAGGGCATTCAATTAGATCCAGGCAACCCGGCGGCCACTGTCTTCCAATCAGCGGCTGGAAATGTCGGGTATAAGATCTTCGGGGTTGTCATTTGGGCAGCTGCTGTTACATCTGTCGTAGGAGCAGCTTATACATCTGTTTCCTTTATCCGTTCGTTCAGTAACACCATTGAAAAGAACCATAAATGGTTCATCGTTGGATTCATAGCTATATCTACTTTGGTATTTGTGTCCGTCGGGCGTCCTGTCAGTATATTAATTCTGGTCGGTTCCCTGAATGGTTTGATTTTGCCACTGGCCCTTGGAGTTATGATTATCGCTGCCCATAAAAAATCAATCGTCGGGGATTATAAGCATCCGCTGTGGATGACTATTTTCGGGGCATTAATAGTTATTGTCATGTCTTATATGGGCTTCGTCACGCTGCTCGAAGGTATCCCGCAATTATTTGAATAAAAGGAAAGGAGAGACACTTATGGAACTACCGGAAAAGTGGACTCCAGAAATAGCACGGGAAAAAATTCGAACGCAATACTGGACAGGCCCGACATCAGGTTTGACTCCGGGATATATCCAGGGAAACCTGGTCGTCCTGCCAGAAGAAATGGCCTTTGAGTTTTTATTGTTTTGTCAACGCAACCCAAAGCCTTGTCCCGTTTTGGATGTAACAGAGCCAGGTTCTCCCGTTCCTCGTCTCGTTGCTCCAGATTCAGATCTTCGTAAAGATCTTCCCGGTTACCGTGTTTATCGCAATGGACAACTCACAGAAGAGCTGGGGGACATAACAGAGAACTGGGACGAAAAAATGGTGGGCTTCCTCCTTGGATGCAGCTTTACCTTTGAGCAGGCACTGATAGATTATGGAATACCACTTCGTCATATAGAAGAAAACAAAAATGTTTCGATGTACAAAACCAATATTCCATGTGTGCCTGCCGGCCGTTTTTCGGGACCGATGGTTGTGAGTATGCGGCCCGTGAAAGCAGCCGATATTCCTAAAGCCGTCCAGGTTACCAGCAGGTTTCCTTCGGTTCATGGAGCACCAGTCCATGTAGGTGAGCCGGAAGCGATTGGTATTACTGACCTTTCCCATCCGGACTTTGGCGATCCGGTCACGATCAAAGCCGGAGAAATTCCGGTATTCTGGGCCTGCGGAGTTACTCCTCAGGCAGTCGCCATGCATATGAAGCCGGAAATCATGATCACCCATGCACCAGGGCACATGTTTATTACCGATAAGAAAAATGAAGAATATAGTATTTGATAAGCAACCTAACTGCTGCTCTTGATTGTTAATCCCTTTCAAGAGCAGCTTTTTTTATGGGTATCTTTACTAAAATTTTTTAGTGTTAACGCTTGCAAAACTTGTATATACAAATTATACTTGGAGCATAACTTGTATATACATGTAATGACGACTGAGAAACTTGTGAGGAGGTAGCACACCAATGTTTAAAAAACTTTTTGGCAAAAATGATAAAGAGACAATTCTGACTGCACCTGTGACGGGGAAAGTGGTAGATTTAACGGAGGTTCCGGATCCGACATTTTCCCAGAAAATGATGGGAGAAGGTCTTGCAATCGAACCATCGGAAGGGAAGGCAGTGGCCCCGTTTGACGGCGAAGTCGTGCAATTATTCCCTACCAAGCATGCAATCGGCTTAAAAAATAAAGCCGGTGTTGAAGTGTTAGTGCATATCGGCCTCGAAACCGTAGGAATGAATGGAGAAGGGTTCGAAGCTGTTGTGAAACAAGGAGATAAAGTGAAAACAGGCCAGACATTAGTCACTTTCGATCTTTCAAAAATCGAGGAACAAGCTTCAAGCACTGTGACTCCTGTCATTATTACGAATAGTAATGAATTTACCTTGGAGTTTTATAATCAGGGAGATGTACAAGCAGGGTCCACGGAAATTATGGAAATCAAGCCAAAGGCCAACTAACTTTTACGGGAGGAAACCATAATGGATTTGAATAATCAGGCAAAACAGATTTTAGAAGCCATTGGCGGCAAGGAAAATATCAATGCCGCTACCCATTGTGTCACACGCTTGCGGCTGGCTTTGAATGATGAAAGTAAAGTCGATCAGGAAAAGCTTAATAACATAGAGGCAGTAAAAGGTTCTTTCTCAACTAACGGCCAGTTCCAAATTGTAATTGGACAAGGTACAGTCGATAAAGTGTACCAGGAATTGATTTCTCTCACGGGTATCGGTGAACAGACAAAAGAAGATGTCAAAGCAGCATCTTCAGAAAAAATGAATCCGCTTCAAAAGGCGATAAAAGTACTGGCGGACATCTTTATACCGATTCTTCCGGCGATTGTTACCGCTGGTCTATTGATGGGTCTTAACAACATCCTTGCTGGTCCTGGTATTTTTTATGAGGAGCAATCTTTGATTGATGTCTATCCTCAATGGTCCGGTATTGCAGAAATGATCAATCTGATTGCGAATACGGCTTTCGTATTCCTGCCAGGTCTGATTGGCTGGTCGGCCGTGAAAAAGTTCGGCGGCAGTCCATTGTTCGGTATTGTTCTTGGTCTTATTTTAGTTCATCCCGACCTGATGAATGCCTGGGATTATGGTAATGCTTTAAAAGAAGGCAATATCCCGACCTGGAACTTGTTCGGAATGGAAATTGAAAAAATAGGTTACCAGGGGCAGGTGCTGCCAGTCTTGTTAGCTTCCTGGGTGTTGGCTAAATCTGAAGTTTGGCTGCGTAAACGTATACCGGATTCCTTACAATTACTGATTGTTGCTCCGACAACCTTATTAGTGACAGGGTTCTTGACTTTCTTATTCATCGGACCAGCGATGTTCTTTGTCGGAAACTTGCTGACCGATGGATTGGTATCAATTTTTGACCAATTTGCTGCATTAGGTGGTTTGATCTATGGTGGTTTATACGGACTGTTAGTTGTCACTGGTATGCATCATACGTTCCTTGCTGTTGATATACAGCTGGTGGGCAGTACAGGTACAACTTTCCTATGGCCGATGCTTGCATTGTCCAATATCGCGCAAGGTTCTGCAGCATTTGCTATGTTTCTTGCAACCAAGGATGAAAAGTTGAAAGGTCTGGCTTCTACTTCAGGGATTTCAGCGTACCTTGGTATCACGGAACCGGCTTTATTCGGTGTCAACCTGCGTTTTAAATATCCATTTGTAATAGCGCTGATATCTTCTGGTATTGCAGGTATGTATATTACAGTTGCTCGGGTAACTGCTACTTCTATTGGCGTCGGCGGCATCCCTGGTTTCTTGTCGATCAGCGCCGGAAAATGGGGACCTTTCTTCGTAGGAATGGCGATCGTCATCATCCTGCCAATGGTAATCACTTATCTGTGGGCGAAGCGTAGAGGCGATTGCTGATTGTTACCTATGTAACAAACGACTGATTTTTATATGATTAGCTAAGTATTACTATATGTTGGTGGTGTTTTTATGAATCAAGCATGGTGGAAGAAAGCAGTAGTCTATCAGATTTACCCGAAAAGCTTTAACGATACGACAGGGAATGGTGTCGGTGATCTGCAAGGCATCGTGGAAAAACTGGATTATTTGAACGAATTAGGGGTCGACGTCCTTTGGCTGACCCCTCCTTATAAATCTCCGCAGCGGGATAACGGATATGATATCAGTGATTATTATGATATCCATCCGGAATACGGAACGATGAAAGACTTTGATGAATTGATTGCCGGTGTACACGAGCGGGGTATGAAGCTGATTATGGATATCGTCGTCAACCATACATCAACTGACCACGACTGGTTCCAACAGTCGAAGCAATCGAAGGACAATCCGTATCGTGATTACTATATTTGGAGAGATGGCAAAGATGGCGGTCCCCCGAACAACTGGAAATCAAAATTCGGCGGTTCCGCCTGGCAATATGATGAACAGACAGACCAGTATTACTTGCACCTGTTTGATGTCACCCAGGCTGATTTGAATTGGGAAAACGAACAGGTCAGAAAAAGCATTTACGAAATGATGAGCTTTTGGGCGGAAAAAGGCGTGGATGGCTTCCGTTTGGATGTGATCAACTTGATCTCCAAAAATCAGGCATTTCCGGATGATGATGGCAGTGTTGCACCTGGAGACGGGCGTAAGTATTATACAGATGGCCCCCGTGTCCACGAATACATGCAGGAGATGAACCGCGAGGTATTCGCAAAATACGACCTGCTCACCGTAGGAGAAATGTCTTCAACAACCATTGATCATTGTATTCTTTATACACGTCCGGAACGTAAAGAACTGAGCATGACCTTCAATTTCCACCATTTGAAGGTCGATTACCCGAACGGTGAAAAATGGACCGTAGCTGATTTTGATTTTTATGAGCTAAAGAAAATCCTGTCTACATGGCAGAAAGAAATGAATGTCGGAAAAGGCTGGAACGCTTTATTCTGGTGCAACCATGACCAGCCTCGCGTACTGTCCCGATTTGGTGATGACATCAATTACCCAGTAGAGTCAGGAAAAATGCTGGCGACAACCATTCACATGATGCAGGGAACCCCTTATGTCTACCAGGGGGAAGAATTCGGTATGACCAACCCTTACTTTGATACCATTGACCATTACCGGGATGTAGAATCATTGAATATGTATCAAATTTTGAAAGAAGAAGGGGTTACGGAAGAGGAAATCATTGAGATTTTGAAACAGAAATCCCGGGATAACTCCCGGACCCCAGTCCAATGGGATGACAGCAAAAATGCCGGTTTTTCTGAAGCTGAACCTTGGATCGAAGTAGCTGACAACTATGAGAAGGTCAATGCTGAAAAGGCGATGGAACAGAAAGATTCTATATTCTATCATTACCAACAGTTGATTCAACTGCGAAAAGAATATGACATTATCACTTACGGGGATTACGAATGGATTCTTCAGGATGACGAACAGATCTTCGCTTATGTACGTAAGTGGAAGGACGAAACTCTGCTTGTCGTCAACAATTTCTATGGACTGGCCACCCGATTCCAATTGCCTGAGAAGTTTAATGCCCATGGGAAACAAGTGGATATTCTGATCAGCAATTATGAAGATACAAGCAAGAGGATCTTTGATGGAATAGGGTTGAGGCCGTATGAGTCTGTCGTCTATCACATCCACTGATGTTAGAATGATAGCGGTGATACTATGAAAAAGAAATATTTAGATATCTATCATGAGCTTGTGATGGAAATAAGGGAAGGGAATTTTAAAGCGGGAGAAAGGCTGCCCTCGGAACACGAACTTGGCAGCCGTTATGACACCTCCCGCGAAACCATCCGGAAAGCCCTTCATTTATTGGCGCAAAATGGTTATATACAAAAAGTGAGGGGAAAGGGATCCATTGTTCTGGATTTAGGCAAATATGAATTCCCTGTCTCCGGTTTGACCAGTTTTAAAGAATTGACCCATCACTCCGGCCAGACGATCCGAACAAAGGTACATGAGTTATACCAATTGGAATCTGACGGGAAGATTGCAGAACTGTTAGATAATACGAACAATGCACCGATCTGGCGCCTCGTTCGTTCCAGAGAAATAGACGGTGAAAAAGTTATCTTGGATAAAGACTATATCCGGGAAGATATTGTGCCTGGGCTGACAAAGGAAGTTTGTGAAAATTCGTTATACGAATATATCGAAAATAAATTAGAACTTGTCATCGGCTATGCTAAAAAAGAAATAGTGGTAGAAACTGTCACACAAGAAGATCGTGAATTGCTTGACGTCGAGGAGCATGATCAGATGGTCGTTATCCGGAGCTTTGTATTCCTTGAAGATACCACGTTATTTCAATTCACAGAATCCAGGCATCGACCGGATAAGTTCAGGTTCGTAGACTTCGCCCGTCGTAGTAAATAATTATAATAAGCCTCTAGTGAGTAACTGCTTCGTGCAATTTCTTGCTGGAGGTATTTTTATTCATGGGAATTATTACGCTTGGATAAACATACATTTTCCTTTATGATGAAGGATAGACTATGAATGACCTTTAGAAATGGGTGAGCAGCAATGATGCAAATAGGAGCTACAGCTAAAATGGCTAAAGAATTGAAGCGGGAGATCCAGTCGGCTGACTCCGTGGAGGTACCAAAAATCTATCAATGGCACATGAATTTTTTTACCATCCAGAGAAGAAAATGTGTACTTTTGATGAATGACCAGACAGGATTGAACCTTACGTTATTCGGATTGAAACAGGAACAATTCAAAAATATCGACCAGGTTCTGATGGGCTCGTTAAGAGAACTATTGAGGCTGTTAAAGGTCGACCAGACGATTATTGATGATTTTCTGGAAGCTGGCCAGGAAATTGTTTATACAAAGACACATGACCGCCGAGTGCTTGGTATGATGAATGAAGTGAAGTCTTATATGGAGCATGGGATAAGAGATCAATCGTATGATGAAATTGATGCAATAAAGGTTAATGAAGAGAATAATCAGATCATTTTATCCCCATTGAAAAAAATGGTCCCGCTGGATACGCTAAATGACTACTTTCATGAAAAATAATGAATGCCACCAATGAACATACACCTTTGTCTTATATCATAGACAATCTGGTGAAGTTCATATGGTGGTTTTTTTCTGTTAAAATTCGTTGTTGATATTACAGTAAAGCTCCCTTTACTTGAAGACTCAGTGTTCATCCCACTGGACTTTAATAAGCTTCTTGAATAGACACCGTACGAAGGAAATGCGTATCATTTTTGAGGAGTCTCGCAATTTCCCGGACCTCCTTGCGTTTAACAGAGCCTAACGAAAAAAATCGTTGGGTTTAAATATTTCACAAACGGCTATGGGTATAATATAACCAAAATTATTGATAAGCATATGTGTTTACTATATACCTGTAAGGGTATATAATGAATGTAAAATGAAAACACAAGAAACGGAGGTATTTCATGTATTTCAAATATTTTTTCGATGAAAATCTTGCACAAATGTCCTATATGGTAGGTTGCCAGGCAACTGGAGAAGCACTGGTTGTCGATCCTGCCCGCGATATTACGCCTTATCTGGAAACAGCAGAAGCAGAAGGATTTAACATCACAGCTACAACAGAAACGCATATTCACGCTGACTTCGTCTCGGGAGCCCGTGAATTATCCAAACGTACCAACGCTAAACTTTATCTATCCAATGAAGGCGGAGGAGACTGGAAGTATCAGTATCTGAATGATGTCGATCATGAGCTGCTAAACGATGGCGATAAGTTTTATATCGGTAAAGTACGCTTGGATGTCATGCATACACCGGGTCATACACCAGAAAGTATATCCTTCTTGTTAACAGATGAAGGCGGTGGTTCCGAAGTGCCAATGGGTATCTTTACCGGTGACTTCGTATTTGTCGGTGATGTAGGACGTCCTGACTTGCTTGAAAAAGCGGCCGGAGAAGAAGGTACCTCTGAAAAAGGTGCTCACCAAATGTTCGAATCCTTGAAAAAGTTCAAAGAGCTTCCTGACTATGTACAGCTATGGCCAGGACATGGTGCCGGCAGTGCCTGTGGTAAGTCTCTTGGTGCTGTGCCAACTTCAACCGTAGGTTATGAAAAAATCAATAACTGGGCGGTCAAAGAGGAAAATAAAGATGATTTTGTGAAAAACCTTCTTGATGGTCAGCCTGAACCGCCAAAATACTTTGCAATGATGAAGAAAATCAACAAAGAGGGACCAGACTTCCTGGAGGACAAAGATTTAGAGCAAATTTCTATTGATAAATTAGAAGACTATAAGAAAGAGGATGCTATCATTCTGGATACGCGTCCAAAGCAGGAATTTGCCAAGGGTCACTTGGAAGAAACAATCAATATTCCATTCAATAAATCTTTTGCCAACTGGGCAGGCTGGATGATGGATTATGATAAAGATATTATATTGATTGCTAACGAGGAAGACACGTATGATATCAACCTCATTTTGCAATCCATCGGCCTCGATCGAGCTGTCGCTTATGTAAAAGCAGAAGAGGTATCCAAACAGTCCAACCTGGAAACGTATGAAAACATTTCACCAAAAGAACTGCATGAACAATATAGTAATGATGATGACTATGTTACCATTGACGTCCGTGAAGAGTCTGAGTGGAATGATGGACACCTGGAAGATGCCAAGCACATCTTTATCGGTACACTTCCAGATCGATTGGATGAAATCCCTGAAGGAAAAACACCAATTGTTCATTGCTTATCTGGTGCACGCTCTGCTATTGCGACAAGTGTCTTGCAGAAAAACGGCTATAAAGATGTCAAAAACCTTGAAGGCGGCTTTGACGCCTGGGTAAAAGAAGATATGCCAGTAGTAGAAGAAAAATAATGATATGATATGCACTCGCAGCTAATGCGGGTGCATTTTTTTATGATTAATGATGTTTAGTCGTCAGTTTGTATATTCCTCAACCGGAACTTAATGGAGTGAAAAGTATTTCTAATAAAATATAGCGAATACTATTAGTCGGGCACGGGTAAAGACATATACAGGATAATACTGTGTCAAATGTAAATACTTACTAGTTATTCATGAAAAGGAGGAATAAGATGGGGTTGAATGTAGCGCAAAAATTGATTAAGGACCATCTGGTCTCGGGTGAAATGACCCCGGGCGCAGAAATTGGTTTGAAAATTGACCAGACATTGACCCAGGATGCTACAGGGACAATGGTCATGTTAGAGTTAGAAGCGATGGGGGTCGATCGGGCGAAAACGGAAGCATCTGCCCAGTATGTCGACCACAATTTGATTCAAGAGGATAGTAAAAACCCGGATGACCATTTGTTTCTGCAAAGTGCTGCAAAACGATTCGGCCTTTATTATAGCAAACCCGGGAACGGAGTCAGCCACCCTGTTCATATGCAGCGCTTAGCAAGACCCGGAAAAACTTTATTGGGTTCAGACAGTCATACATGCGCGAATGGTTGTATGGGAATGCTGGCAATCGGAGCTGGAGGTATCGATGTGGCCATGGCAATAGCTGGAGAGCCATTTTATGTTAAAATGCCGAAAGTATGGGGCGTAAAAGTGACGGGGGAGCTGCCTGAGTGGGTAAGTGCTAAAGACGTCATTTTGGAAATGCTCCGAAGGCATGGAGTCAAAGCAGCAGCTAACCATGTATTTGAATATTATGGTCCTGGAGTTAAGAACCTTTCTGCTATGGATCGCCATGTTATCGCCAACATGGGAGCAGAACTTGGAGCTACCGGCACAGTTTTTCCATCTGATGAAGAAACAAGAAGATTCATGAAGCAGGAGCAAAGGGAAGATGAGTGGATCGAACTTGTTGCAGATGAAGGTGCTACTTATGATTTAGAAGAAGAAATCAACCTGTCCGAGTTGGAGCCGATGATTGCCAAGCCCACAAGTCCAGGAAATGTAGTGCCTGTCCGTGAAGTAGCGGGCGAACCAATTTATCAGTCCTATATCGGGTCTTCAGCAAATCCTGGTTATCGCGATTTTGCTATCGCTTCAAAAATAGTGGAAGGTCGCAAAGTTGCTGAAAATGTTTCGTTTGATTTAAACCCTACATCCCGCCAAATGTTGCTTGACCTTTCGAAGGAGGGGCACATTGCGAACTTTATCCAGGCAGGCGGACGATTGCACCAGGCTGGCTGTAACGGTTGTATTGGAATGGGGCAGGCACCGGCTACAGGCAGGAATAGTTTGCGGACGACCCCGCGTAACTTCCCGGGAAGGTCAGGTACAAAAGAAGACCGCGTATTTCTAGTCAGTCCCGAAACCGCTGCTGCTTCTGCGCTTACTGGGGTGATTACGGATCCAAGAACACTTGATATGAAATATCCAAAAGTGGATGAACCGAAAAATCCGACAGTTGACGTCGATTTACTCCAGGAGCCACTCCCGGAAGAAGAAGCGAAGCAGGTAGAACTGGTGAAAGGGCCTAATATTGCTACGATACCTAAAATGGACGCACTTCCTGAAGATTTGGAAGTTCCTATTCTTCTAAAAATGGGCGATGACATCTCCACAGATGAAATTTTGGCAGGAGGAGCAAGGGTCTTGCCATACCGAAGCAACCTTCCGGAAATCAGTAAGTTTTGTTTTGAAATTGTAGATGAGACTTATTATGATCGGGCAATGAAAATTCGCGACCAGGGTGGTCATGCTATCGTTGGAGGTCAAAACTATGGGCAAGGATCCAGTCGTGAGCATGCTGCCTTAGCTCCCCGGTATTTAGGGTTGAAAGTAGCTATTGTGAAAGACTTTGCCAGAATTCACTGGCAGAACCTGGCCAACTTCGGTATATTACCCGTTACTTTTGTCAATGAAGAAGATTGGAATGTTCTTGAACAAGGGGATATTCTGCAATTCAATCAGCTGCGGGATAAAATTCAGGAAAGTAATCAATTGGAAGTGAAGGTGAAAGGGAAAGACAAAACAATTAAAGTAGAGCACGCTTTATCACCAAGACAGTTAGAATTCATCTTGATGGGCGGCTTGATCAATTGGGTGAAAGAACGATTGAACAGGTGATAGGAGAGTTTGTTAAAGGGCGCAGGAAACTGCGTCCTTTTTTATACTTTAAGAATGTTTAACTTTGTTAAAGGATTAAAGTATAAGAAAATCTAAGGCTTTCGCCATAAGTACTTGGCGATAAGCCAAGTTTTTCTAATGGAATATATGAAGGAGGTCATAAAGAGGTTATCGGGTAGAGGGGAAACTTGGGGATGTTTTTCCTCTTTTGTCTTCCCTGCGTCTCAGTTCATTTTTCAATAGCTTTATAAAATCCTCGTCTACATTTAACTGGAGGGCAGCGCGATAGGCTTGTACCAGCATTTCATAAGATAGGTTTTCCATGCGTTCGACTCCTTTCACCCCGTCAGGAAAGCCTGGTTGAACATGTAGCTGCCCCAATGATAGTACCTGGTGGATCGTAAATTGGCTGTGCGTAAATATCATAGGTGACAAGCTCTTCGTGAAGGGGAAAGCTTATCTGTTTTCTGAGGGGCTTTCCGTTATGGATTACATCTTGTTTCATTTTCATCAATTCTAATGTTCCTTCGTTTTCATCCAATTCATCATCCCTTTTCCCGAGGAGAATTTCTTCACCGTGGGGAGGGGGAGCATTAAAAACCCAAGTATAGCGCAAATCTCTTCCGCAATGGGCGAGAACTATCGGGGAATGCAGTAATGCCGTTTGAAACGGGTCGCTGATATGCTCCGTGAAAAATACCGAAGGATGAATATGAAAAAAATCAGCGATTTGTTTGGCGACAAAAATACTAGGATTTCTTGTTCCGTTTTCGATTTGTGCATAATAGGCTCGATCGATATGAACCTTGGATGCTACTTCCTGCTGGGTATACCTTTTTTCTTTTCTAAGCTTGATCAGCCATGTTCTCATTTAACCGCTTCCTCACTGTAGCCATACTTCTATACAAACTTAATTCGGCATTATCATAAGATTTCCTTGTGGCAAATTGCAACAATAATAGAAAAGTATGAAAAAATATAGGTCTTAGGTAATTTAGCTACATGTTTAGTGTCACAACCATGTTTAGAACCTTTATTTTAGACTATCAGAAGTCAAATAAGTAAGAATCGGTGGTGCTCCTGGGTTAATCCTGATAATATAAAGTTTAAAAGATTGTTGAAGGGTAGCGTTATTCATGACTTGGGAAATACTTAATATTGTCGCCGTAGCAGCTTTCGCTTTTAGTGGAGCGATTGTTGCTTTAAGTGAGCGTTACGATATATTCGGGACATTTATGCTGGGGATTGCCACGCCTTTCGCTGGGGGAATAATAAGGAATATTGCGCTGGATGTACCTGTCGTTCACGTATGGGAACAGGGATATCTTTTCTACATAGCTGTAGCAACCATAGCCATCGTCTATTTTTTTCCGAAAAGCTGGGTGCTATTCTGGGATCGCTGGAATATTTACCTTGATGCTATTGGACTATCAGCTTTTGCTCTTCAGGGTGGCGCTTTTGCGGTGGCCGCTGGATTTCCGTTAGGGGGCGTCATTTTTGCTGCCATTTTGACGGGGGTTGGCGGAGGAATGACCAGAGATGTATTGGCGCAGCGGAAGCCGATGGTGCTGCACCAGGAGATTTATGCGGTATGGGCAATGTTTGCCGGGTTAGCCATCGGCTTAGGATGGGTGGATATCAATCATACCTTTGAAATGTACCTCCTGTTTTTTGTAATTATTTTGTTACGTGTGCTTTCCTACCATCTCGGCTGGCACCTGCGTTTCCGAGACCTTTACCGAATGTAAAGCTTATTATTCTAACAAAAAAAGAAAAAAATAACTTTAGCTTTCCATAAGCATCACAAAAAATCGAGTATAAAATCTATCCGATTTCATACTCGATTATCTGTCAAAAGATGTTTATATACGGAAGAGGTCACCGGAGAGATAGCGTTCGCCTGTATCCGGGGCGATAGCAACGACAATATCACCGGGCTCTTTCTGTTTTGCTGTCTGGATAGCTGCATAGCATGCAGCTCCTGCAGAAGTTCCTACTAAAATACCTTCTTCACGTGCCAGACGTCGGGTGATGTCATAGGCATCATCATCTTCTATCTTAAAGATTTCATCATAAACATCCTGGTTGAGGATACTCGGAATAAACCCTGGACTTGTGCCCACTAGTTTATGCTTTCCAGGTTTACCTCCTGATAAAACAGGGGAGCCAGCTGGTTCTGCTACATGAATCGTCATATCTTTGAAATGTTTTTTAAGCTCTTCACCGGTACCTGTGATCGTACCTCCTGTTCCAGCGGTTGAAACAAAGGCGGATAACGGTTTACCGAGCTTTTCCATAGCCTTGATAATTTCTGTAGCTGTTGTATGACGATGGGCGTCCGGGTTTGCTTCGTTTTCAAATTGCATTGGCATAAAACCACCCGGTGTTTCTGCGACTAACTCTTTTGCCTTTTCAATCGCTCCTGGCATTTTATCTGCTCCTGGTGTCAAAACAATTTCAGCACCGTAGGCTTTTAATAAATTGATCCGCTCCTGGGTCATGGTATCAGGCATGACCAAAATAGCGCGATAGCCTTTTGCGGCAGCATTCATAGCCAGACCTATACCGGTATTGCCGCTGGTCGGTTCGATGATAACCGATCCTTCCTTTAAATGCCCGGCTTTTTCAGCCTCTACAATCATATTATAAGCTGCCCGGTCTTTGACACTTCCACTTGGATTGAACATTTCCAGTTTCAAGTAGATATCCGCTCCGTTTTCCGGTGACAGCCGATTCAATTTGACTAAGGGTGTATCTCCGATTAGTTCAGCCATGTTATTTACTACTTTCATGTCGTCACATCCTTTAGGTCTGTATATATCATTGATTTTAACATATCATAACGTCTAATACCTACGAATGTGATAGGGATTAGCCTGCGCAAACAAAAAAGGACACAAAAGTGCCCTTTACATATTGTATCTGTTTTCAACGTATAGTAAAATAAGAAACGTCTATCCATTTTATGACGATTTAATTATAAATATCCAATTATAATTTTACAGCATTGAAAATCTCTTGTCAAGTGGAACAGATAAAAAGTTGGGGAGTGAGGCCGATGGAGAAGAAAAGTATATGGGAGCTTGAACAATCACGTGTCGATAATATTATTGAGCTAATCCGTACAAAAAGGACGGCTCTTGAACAGAACACGGGACAACTGAAAGAAAATATAATTGATCTACGTAAAAACTTCTGGGACGATGTTACCGTCAATATCGATGAACCGGACGAAGTGATTGAAACGTATGCCAGTATAAAGCAGCAGGCAGAACTATTGTCTGAGCGTGAAAGAAGCCACGGTCAATTTTATAAGTCAATCAAACTATATAATCGCCTGGAAGATTCCCCTTATTTTGCCCGAATTGATTTTACAGAAGATGGAGGCGAAAAAGAAACGGTATATATAGGAATTGGTTCCTTGGTGGATAAAAAAGAAGATGATTTCCTTATCTATGACTGGCGAGCCCCTATATCAAGCATGTATTACGACTATTCCCCAGGAGCGGCTGAATATGAAACACCAGAAGGCAAGATAGAAGGTGAAATGGACTTAAAGCGCCAATTCCTGATTCGGAAGGGTAAGATAACCGGACTATTTGACACCGGCATCACTATTGGAGATGCATTGCTCCAGCAGGTACTTGGCGGAAATGCATCATCACAGATGAAAAGTATTGTTGCCACCATCCAGAGAGAACAGAATCGGATCATACGTTATGAGAAGAATAAAATGCTTGTCGTGCAAGGTGTTGCGGGAAGTGGAAAAACTTCTGCTGCGATGCAGCGGATTGCTTATTTGCTCTACCGCTACCGGAAAACAATTCGTGCCGATCAAGTGTTATTATTTTCTCCCAATCAAATGTTCATCAGCTATGTTTCATCCGTTCTTCCTGAATTGGGAGAAGAGAACATGAGACAGAATACATTTCAGGAATATGCAGCACAGCGCCTGGATGATGAATATAAATTAGAAACGCCGTTTGAACAGTTAGAATATCTGTTAACTTCTCAAGATGATGGCGCTGACGCCCGAATCGATGGCATTCATTTCAAGGCTGGGTTGGAATTCAAGCACTTGATTGATGAATATGTTAAAGATCTTGCTAAAAAAGGAATGCATTTTCGCAATATAAAGTTCCGCGGGGAGCGGATAGTCACGGCTAATGAAATTTCTAACTATTTTTATCAGCTGGATGCTGCTATGTCTATTCCGAACAAAATAGAACAGGTTATGGAGTGGCTGCTGGAAAAAGTTAAGAAACTGGAGAAGCGGGAGATTGAGAAAGATTGGCCGGTAGAAGAAGCTGCTTTCATGGACAAAAAAGATTATCTGGATGCCTACAAGTCATTGCAAAAGAATCAGCAATTCAACGAAGAGACATTTGATGACTATCAAAGAGAAGAGGAGCTCCTGACGAGGGTAGTAGTAGAGCGAAGCCTGCGACCGTTAAGAAAGAAAATAAAAAAGCTGAAATTCATTCATTTACGGAAAATTTACCAAGGGCTATATGAGCACGATTTGCCTGTTTCCTATCCGGATAATTGGAAACGGATAGGCGAGAAGTCTATCGCTGCTTTACAATCTAACATACTCCATGCGGAAGAGGTCACTCCTTATTTATACTTGCAGGATCAAATCGAGGGCAGGAAGATTAATCCGGTTATCCAATATGTGTTCATTGACGAAGCGCAGGATTATACTCCTTTTCAGTTTGAGTTCATCAGACAATTGTTCCCAAATGCACATTTTACATTATTAGGCGATTACAATCAGGCGATATTGGCTAATGTAGGAGAATCACCGACCATATTAGAAGCTGCAGGTGGTTATGAGCATGTAGAACGAATGAAATTGATGCGCAGCTATCGTTCCACCAAGCCAATCGTAGAATTTACAAGTAAGATTGTGCCGGGTTGGCATGAAATCCAGGCATTCAATCGTGACGGCAGGCTGCCGCGCATTCACTTAGCTGTTAGTGAGTCCAGTCAGTTGGACCAAATAAAAGCAACTATCCGTGAGAGGCAGCAAGAAGGGCAGGAGACGATTGCAATTCTTGGTCGCACCAAAGAGGAATGTAAGCACATTGCGTCAAGCCTGCAAGATGAATTTTCTCCTCGTTTTATTTATAAAGAGTCACAGACTTTTGAGAAGGGGCTGATGGTCCTTCCGGTTTATTTAGCGAAAGGGATAGAATTTGATTCTGTCATTATTCCGGATGCATCGGCAGCCACCTACTATCGTGAAAATGAACGAAAGCTGTTTTATACCGCTTGTACAAGAGCGATGCATGAATTGGACATTTGTTATCGCGGTGAAATGAGTCCGTTTTTAAAACAAATCCCATCAGAACTATATGAGTAAATATGAAACCACCCGTCAGAAAAGCTGGCGGGTGGTTTCATGTTAAAAGTTTTCCTGGGCGAAGTCGTGAGCAAACCGGAAACTATGGTTCGGCACACGAATTTTAAAAGCCAATTGGTTCGTTTTAAGGTTGAAGCGATCTACTCTAAGATCGAAGTTACTTGCTGGCTTCATATCGGTGACCGCTACGTAGATATTTTCTTCATTTGGGTTGACGATGACCCATTCCGGCAGGTCAAAACTCTTATCGACATACTCTAATACTTTTTTATTAGGCAAAGGAAGCTTTCCAAGCGATATGCCTTCCTGCTGGAGAATGACATCGCCATTTTCCTGAACGATCGGTTCAAAGCTGACGGTCAAAGGTATCTTCTGATCGAAGGCTTTAATGTTGCCTTTCAATTCAACATTGCGTTCCAGTGAAACGGAAAAATTCATATCTTCGTCACTCGGGAGTTCATTTAAAAATTCATTGACAAGCTGCTCCATATTTTCCTTTGTCGAAACAATCGTAAATTCCGCTTCATCGCTCTGCTCCTGGTTGTCTACATTGACGAGGGTGTAGGAAGTCGGTAAAAAAATCATAGCCAGAATCCATAGAACAATACCGATATTCAATGCGGCCAAGGCCAAAAATAATACTTTCCATTTATTTTTAAAGTCTAAGGCTTTCATAGCATTCCACCTGATAGATGATAAATTTTTTTACCGGACTATTCGTTCCGTTCGATGTCCGGTCTTATATATTCTAACACGCGTTCGGCAATAAGTTTATAGCCTTTTGTATTTGGATGGAAATGATCTTCCCAAAGTAAGGTTTCTTCCGGATTTACGAAGAGGTCTTCAATCGGTATGAACGTAACCTCTTCATATTCTTCTGAAACTTTAATCCCTATTTGGTTCCAGTCGCTCATGATGTCTCCCATTTCCGGGATATTGTTGAAATAACCGGCGAAAGGGTTGAAGAGGCCAAGGTGATAAATGCTCGCATCAGGGTTTTTCTCAAGAATCATTTGGAAAATCTCATTCAGATTTTGTTCGTATTGGTCATGCTGCTTAACAAAGTCCTGGTAATCAAGGTCCTGAAAGTTGTCTTTGATCACTTTCATGACATCGTTAGCACCAATTGTAATTAAAACGATATCGGCATCCTCCAGGGAACTTGATATTTCTTCTGTTTTCATACGTTCGATGAGCTGATCGGTACGGTTTCCCCGCTTTCCATAATTCTCAATCATTAAATTGGGATTAAGCTCTTCATTTTTCAAATTATCTTCCAGGATACCAACATACCCACCGTTATCAGTATCATCACCGACTCCTTGGGTCAATGAATCTCCAACTGCTACAATTTTTAAATCTTTTTTAATAAATAAACCGACAGCGCTTTCTAGCGCATTGGTAAAGGATTCTTTCAGATCCTCCCCAATACTATGTTCCTCTTCAGAGGATTCAGCTTCATCACTATCTTCTTCAGTAGTATCATTATTTTTGTCTGCTTGCTCTTGTGTTTCCTGGGGCGTATCATTATTATTACCAGGCTGTTCTTGGGTGGTAGTTATAATAAAAAGGCCTGTCAATAAGATGATGGCCACAATTCCGGATACGAACCATTTATTTTTCACAGTATCACACCTGTATTATGTGTTTTAGTATCTCTATTATATGCTGAATCAACGGGTTGTGGAAATTATTTTGATTCTTACTAATAGTAATATTCTAGCAGACAAACGTTTATTAATTGTTTCGATAAATTTTGAAAGAACATGTCCGTGACTAAAGGATTTCCTATAATTGAAGGTGAAAATAATGAATGAAATGAAGATTTCTGTCCGATCGTTAGTTGAATATGTCTATCGTGGCGGAAATATTGATAACCGCTTCCGTTCAAGCAGTTCTTTAATGGAAGGAACGCTGATTCATCAACATGTACAGCGGGAGTATAAAAGGGAAGATGAAAAAGAGGTATTTTTAAAAACAGATTTTCATAGCGGCGATATGAAAATCATTGTGCATGGCCGTTGTGACGGATTATTAAAAACGGATAATGGGGTGGTGATCGACGAAATTAAATCAACCTCCATGCCTTTGGATGAATTGACGGAAGAAAGTTTCCCTGTCTATTGGGCTCAGGCAAAAGGGTATGCCTATATTTATGCCCTGGATCATAAATTGGATGAAATTCATGTACAGGTGACTTATGTTCAAAAAACAACGAAAGAAAAGAAGCGGTTTATTCAAACCTGCCGATTTGAGGAACTATCCGATTTTATGGAAGAAACGATTGCAGCCTATACATCTTATGCAAGGATTTTAGTTCATATTAGAGAGGAGAAAACTAAGAGCATTCCTGATTTGGATTTTCCCTTTCCATCTTACCGGTCAGGACAACGGAAACTCGCAGGTGCTGTTTATAAAACACTTAAAGAAGAGCGCAATTTATTTGGCCAGGCCCCGACTGGCATTGGGAAAACGGTGTCGACATTGTTCCCTGCCATCAAAGCTATGAGAGATTCTGATACCGAACGGCTTTTTTATTTGACGGCGAAAACGATTACCCGGATGACTGCGGAAGAAGCTTTGGCTCTAATGGAAGAGAAGGGCCTGCGGCTTCGTTCGGTTACATTAACAGCAAAAGACAAGATTTGCTTTCAGGAAGAAACTATTTGCCAGCCGGAATACTGTGAATATGCAGATGGCTACTATGACCGGGTGAACGAAGCGATGGTAGATATTCTTCGCAATGAAACCCGGATGACACGTAACGTAATAGAGGACTATGCAAGAAAGCATCGGGTGTGTCCATTTGAATTTTCCCTGGATCTTGCCTATATCGTAGATGTAGTGATTGGTGACTATAATTACATTTTTGACCCCAGGGTTTCTTTAAAACGAATGGTTCAGGAGGACAGAAAAGAAACCGCACTTCTTATCGACGAGGCCCATAATCTTGTAGAAAGGTCACGGGAAATGTTTTCCGCCGAATTGTCTGGAGGTCCCTTCTATGACCTTCAGGAGCTTTATCATGGGGGAGAACTGGCTGAAGCCGTTGAATACGTAAGTGCTGCTTTTGATTATTTGATAAAGGACCATAGGGGTGATGATTCCTTTATTTTAGAAGAAGTTCCAGGAATGATAGAAGAAGCTGTTGAACACTTCACCACAAAAGCCGAGTTAGAGTTGCGGGAAGAACCGGAACGGCATGAAAATGATTTGTTATTAGAAACATACTTTGCAGCACAGAATTTCTTGAAAGTTCTGCAGCTGGTAGATGATCATTACGTCATCTATGGGATGATAGAAAAAAACGATCTGCTACTTCGATTGTTTTGTGTCGATCCTTCCTATTTGCTGAGAGAAGTAACTAAGAACTATCGTGCTTCTGTGTTTTTTTCGGCAACATTGTCACCATTTGCCTATTATAAAGATATGCTTGGAGGCAGAAAAGAAGATTACATTCTCCAGCTGGCCTCCCCGTATGATTATGAACAAGTGGATATAACGATCCAGCCTCTATCGACAAGGTATAAAGATCGCGAAAGAACAAGCATACAGTTGGCAGAAAGCTTATATAGTATGGTCGATACTGTTAAAGGAAATCATTTATTTTTCTTTCCTTCCTATCATTATATGGAACTTGTCTATGCCGAATGGTTGAAACGGAACAGGCAAGGCAAGAAGTACCGCTCTATTATCCAGAGTCAAGGTATGACAGAGCAGGAAAGGGATGACTTTCTCGGCAGCTTCCAGGAAGGGGATGAACAGAAGCTGGTAGGTTTTGCTGTGTTGGGCGGCGTTTTTTCCGAAGGGGTCGATTTGAGAGGTGACCGTTTGAACGGTGTTGCCGTTGTAGGGATAGGGTTGTCTCCAACAAGTATGGAACGGAATTTAATCAAGGACCATTTTAACGCAAAAGGTAAACCGGGGTATGATTATGCTTATGTTTACCCGGGGATGAATAAAGTGCTGCAAGCTGGTGGAAGATTGATACGATCGGAAAAAGACCATGGGGCGATACTGTTAGTCGATGATCGCTTTCTTACCAATAAATATTTAAGTCTTTTCCCGCCTGAATGGTCTCATTACCAGGTGGGAAATGGATCGAAAACATGATTATTTCCCCGGAAATAATCATGTTTTGTAAGTTTTTGCGAAAACGATGCACGCTTTCTCTGAAAGAGGCTGCATCGTTTTTTGTATAACGGAAAGAATATGGATAAATAACTAAACAGGCGTGAAATATGAACATTTTATGAATATTTTAAGTTTTAGCAACAGCAAGAAAGGAAATGTCTATATTAGTATGTTACCAATTAATAGTGATGGAGGGTTAATATGTCAAATGGGAAAGTAAAAAACCGCTGGTTAATTGCTTTATGTGCCGTAGGCATCCATATTTCCATTGGTTCTGTCTATGCATGGAGCAACTTCACTACGCCATTGAGTGATCAATTTGGCTGGACTTCCAGTCAAGTTCAGTTCACTTTTAGTCTTGCTATATTATTCTTAGGTTTATCAGCAGCTTTCTTAGGCTGGTTTGTAGAAAAATATGGTCCGAGGGTAGCTGGGATTACAGCGGCCATATTCTTTGGGATTGGGGTTTTCGGCTCCGGGTTTGCCGTCCAGATGGAATCACTTTGGCTTCTTTACTTCTTTTATGGTGCTTTAGGCGGCATCGGACTAGGAGTCGGTTATATAGCACCCGTTTCAACGCTGGTCAAATGGTTCCCTGACCGGCGAGGCCTGGCTACCGGCATGGCAATCATGGGATTCGGTTTTGCGGCGGCTATTGCCAGTCCAGTCATGGACTTTTTGATTAACAGCGTCGGCATTGCGATGACATTCTATATTTTAGGTGCAAGCTATTTTGCCGTTATGATTCTGTCTTCTTTATATATAGAGAGACCGCCTGAAGGCTGGAAGCCAGAAGGGTTCGAAGGAGATACAGGGGAAGATAATAAAAAAGACCTTGCCTATATGAGTGCTAAGAAGTCGTTGAAAACAAAAAGATTTTATTATCTTTGGATTATGCTTTTCATTAATGTAACATGTGGAATCGCTGTCATATCAGCGGCCAAACCTTTGGCGGTGGAAAGCGTTGGAATGAGCACAGCAGCCGCAGCTACCTTAGTTGGGGTAATGGGGATTTTCAATGGTGCTGGTCGAATCGGATGGGCGAGCTTATCTGACTACATTGGAAGAGGAAATACTTATTTGATTTTTTTCATTCTGCAAATAGCCTTGTTCATCTTATTGCCTTGGACAACCGTTACGGCGCTTTTCGTTATATTCCTGGCTGTCATCTATACCTGTTATGGTGGTGGTTTTTCTACGTTGCCAGCATTCATAGGAGATCTATTCGGCACGAAAGAGCTGGGGGCAATCCATGGTTATTTGCTGACGGCCTGGGCAGCAGCAGGGTTAGTTGGACCTTCTTTTTCAGCCTGGATGAAAGACGCCACGGGAAGTTATGAAAGCAGCCTGATTTATTTTGCCGGATTTTTTGTCATCGCCTTAGTCGTATCGATTTTAACTAAATTAGATATCCGCAGATTGAGAAAAGAACAGTAATTTTACTATAAGAAGGGGATATTTCCCCTTCTTATTCTTATTTATAATTCAGGATAGTTTAAGGAAGTAGAAGGATTCAAGTATATGAAAAGTATTAAGGCTTCTGCTATAAACACATGGAGACAAGCCGATTTTTTCTAATGAAACCTTTTTCCCGCCCCAGCCGTAATAGGTAGAAACAAGGGGGAGCTTGCATGTGGTATAGGGAGAGAAGTTATTGGCTATTACCGTTGATTCTTTTGTTAATCGGCGTGGCCGTGTTGTTTACTGAAAACTTACTTAAGGTGACAGAAGCTCCGGATGAAAATATAAGCCGTGATTGGCAGCTGGGTGAAACATCAGCCAACACAAAGCCTTTCATTCATTCGGACAGTAATGGCTATACGATCTGTTATTTTTCTGATGGGTTTTTGATAGAAAGCAGGTATGATCGTGCCTGGACACAACAGTCAGAGAATCGTTTTCCAATTGATCATCAAGAATTTTCCCGGGTTTTCAACGATGGGGAAACAATGTTTTATTCTAAAGCTAATAGCCTGCATCAAGGGGTAGAGGGCGAGCTGTTTACGGCGGTTGATAAATTTTACCCCACAGAATCACATTTGTTATTTTTAAAAGATGAGCAGCTCATACAGATAAATCGTGAGACGCTGGAAACCAAAGAGGTTTTAAAACTGGACAAACCCTTCGGTGAAGTTATGGTGAAGGAGAACGATGGAGAAGTTTATACACTGATTCATAGGGCTGAAAATAACGAGTCCAAATTGGAGGTTTATCGATTACCTGAAGAAGGCCATATGCTAAAAGAGGCTGCTTATACCTTCTCTGTGGCACCAGGTGAGTCGATCCGGGAGATCGCTTTTGATATGAAAGGTGATAAACTCGGAATAGTATTGGCAACTCATCTAAGACAAGGCAGCTCAAAATATCATTATTACCTCGCTTTACATGAACTGAAAGATAGTGAGCTGGCGCTAAATAGAATTCATGCAGAAGATCCCTTTGGACCTGGCCAGTTGAACGAATGGAGCGACTTAGAACTGTCATTGACCGGCAAAGGTATAAATATCCTGTTTTCCGCCCATGGGGCTACTCAAACTACATATAAAGATGATCCAGCTTTCAATATTTATGAGATGACTATTAATGAAAGTCAATCAGGTGTTACTCGTATCAGCAATACACCGGAACGATCACAAAAGCCAACGCGGGTCGAAGAAGAAACCGTTCTTTGGATGGAGGGAACAGGGAATTACAAGGAAATTAAAGTAGCCTCAAGTGAATATGATTTTGATGAGAAGGCATCAGGCTGGAGCAGGGATGATTTATTAAAGGCTCTTGGCAAGACGCTCGCTATGTTTTCCTACGCCCCGCTCACGATATTTGTCACATTGATGTGGTATATTGGACCATTTTTATATTTGTTTATCATCATAGTAGGGTTTCATAAAGCAATAGAAGATGAGAAGAGCTGGGTGCTGTATGGTGCTTTTGCGATTTATATTGTATCGGCAGGGATATGGTATGACCTGCTGTTTACAGAACGCCTGATGAATCGTCTGCCTGTATATTTGGATTTTGCGGGAAGTTCCTTGGTATTGCTGATTGTGTTTGGTTTAATATCCTTCCTTTTAATGAAGCAGGAAGCAGTAAAGAGGGATTGGGGAGTTGTGTTGAAGTTCACTTATTTTGTGACAGTGCACATTCTTCTAATCGCCGTATTTATAGGACCATATCTCCTTTAAAATAATTTGTCAGACTAAGAGAAAGGTGGGTACCATGTATAAATATGCTCTATTATTTTTACTCATGATACTTACTGTGGCATGTAGTGAAAATGGAGAAAATCAAGAAGAGACGGAACCAAATTCTAAAACTACGCAGGGAAGCGATATGGAAATCCTGGCAAGCGAGCTGAGGTCTCCCTGGGATATCGAGGTATCAGGTGACACTTTCTATATAACAGAAAGAGCGGGAAATATAGTGACCTGGACGGAAAGTGAAGGACGGGTAAGAGAGAGTGTGAATACGAAGGAGGCAGTACATCAGCAAGGAGAAGGGGGATTGCTTGGCTTCGAACTCCGCCCGGACTTTGAGGAGTCACGAGAAGCTTTTGTCTACCATACTTATCAAAATAATGGAGAAACAAAAAATCGTGTCATTGTCATTCGTTTGGAAAATGAAGGATGGGAAGAAGTGGACGTATTGCTGGAGAATATACCTGGAAGCAGGATCCATAATGGGGGAAGAATTAAGATTGGCCCTGATCAAAAACTGTACGTAACGACAGGAGATGCGGGAAATCAACAGACAGCTCAGCAAGAGGACAGCCTGGCAGGTAAAATCCTTCGCATGAGTCTGGATGGAAGCATACCTGATGATAATCCTTTTGGTAATTCTTACGTCTATACGTCAGGTCACAGAAACCCACAGGGTCTTGCCTGGACAGAAGAGAATGAAATGTATGCCTCTGAACATGGTTCCGATGCCCACGATGAAATAAACAAAATTGAAGCGGGCAATAATTACGGCTGGCCGGAAATTCGTGGTGACGAAGAGCGGGAGGGCATGGTGACACCTATCTTCCATACCGGAACTGATACATGGGCACCCTCCGGTATCGCTATTAATGAAAGTAAGCTATTTGTAGCCAGCTTGCGGGGACAGGCTTTGCGAATAATGGACTTGAAGGCGTTAGAACCTGAGATTGTGACCGATGATTATGGGCGGATCCGTGATGTCATAATCGAAAACGATGCGTTGTTTTTTATTACGAATAATACCGATGGACGTGGGACTCCTTCAGAAGATGACGACCGCCTGGTCCGGATGAACCTTCCGTAATATATATCAGCGAGGTACCCATTGTTATAGAAAGTGCCCGGTCCAATCATAATCGATGGACCGGGCAGGGCACCTTGCCAGCATGATAGCGGATATATCTTGTTTGCCTCGCAATTAGTTATCTTCCGAAATATACTTCCCCTGGATGAAAGTCATAATGGCGAATACAATGAAAGAAATCATAAGAACCGATCCGCCGACAATGAAGAATATCAAGTTAAAAGTATCCATTCCTTCTAAAGGTTTGACATAATAGAGCCACATTCCTGCAGTCAGACCAATTGAACCGACAAATGCAGTCCAGACTTGGAAAGCTGCCATGGCGGATCTTTTCGGAATAGGGAAAACTTTATAATAGATAGCAAAAGCAAACAGTGATAACCAGCCGACCACGAGGATATGGGCATGGACAGCCCTGAACTCATAGCCGCCTGCTCCGGCCATATGCGAACCGATAAAAGCACCGATAACGGCATATATAGCAGAAACACGAATCAGAAAACGTGTACGATCCATCATTCAACCTCCTGTATGATGTAATTAGTAATATGCACATAGTGACTACCTAATTATATCGGAAGCAATCAAGGAAGAAAATATCTATCACAAGAATGTCAATTTTCCCAGAAACGTTTTATTTTTTAGCAGTTCAGATGTATTGTAAAATAAAAAGGAGAGAGAGTATGGATATAACTATGATTCATCATATCAGTCTAAAGACGAAAGATTTGAAGAAAGCGAAACAATTTTATGGAAATATACTTGGGCTGGAGGAAGAAAACAGACCGGATTTTTCATTTGCTGGAGCCTGGTACCGTATCGGTGACTACCAGCAGCTTCACTTGATTGAAGATCCTGAATTCGTGTACAATCCTGAGCTTCATATTGATACAAGGGGCAATCATGTCGCATTCCGGGTAAAAGATTTTCAGGAAACAAGCGCCCATTTAAAAGCCAGTGGAGTAGATATAAAGGAAAAGCCGGACAGCACTAGTGGTTTTGCACAAATATTCTGTTGTGATCCCGATGGTCACATTATAGAATTCCATGTCCCGCAGCAATAGAAAAAACATCAGGGAGGAATGAAATTGAAAAATATCCTAGCGGTAATTATAGCTGTGTTACTTATATCCGCCTATACACCAGTGCAAGGTGTTCAGGCTGCAGATGGCAGTGAGAATGGGGAACAGGGTTGGAATGAAATAGAACAGTTTTTTATCGTTGCGTATGAAAAGTCGAAGCAAAATTTAGAGGAGACCAACATATTGCCCCGGCTGGAAAGCCTTTATGAAACAGTTTCTGAAAAAGTAAAAGAAACGGACATTGAAACTTATCTGAACACCGCTAAAGAAAAGCTGTTATCATTAGGTGAAAATATAAAACAGGAATTCCAGCAGGGAGTGGATGACCTGAATAGTGAAAGTATTGATGAGGAGGAACTTGCAGATTCTTCTCTTATGAAAGTAATGAATGATTTCAAGGAGATAGGATTAAGCATGAAAACTCTCTTATAATCTCCACAGCTGACCTGTTTTAAGGTCGGCTTTTTTATAGTTGGCTCTTTTAAATCCCAGTTTTGTAATAAACGGACCCTTCAGGTAGTGCATAACTAAAACCTTCATCTAGACGCCTATATAAAGGACAAAACGTCTTTTTTCATTATTGATGGGCCTGTCCAAAGGGTGAGTTCGAGAACTTTTTATGGTAAGGGCGTGGGGGAAGGTTGAGACTCCTGCGGGAAAGGATAGACTGGCAAGACCCCACAGAGCTTTAGCTCGAGGAGGCTTGACGGCTTCCCCGCGGAAAGCGAATCCTTCCCCAACGCCCCTTCACTCATACAACATCTCGAAATCAAGTCTTCGACTTTTCGGCCCTTTAGTTGAATAAGTTTTTCTAAATTAGTTGCTTGAGCTATGATAGAAGAAGATATTTACATAAGGAGTGGTAGAATGGAACACCGCCTGGAAAAACTGGCGAACCAACTGAAAAGTGAAGGACTGGATGCAGCGTTTATCAATGCTAAAGAGAACTTCTTTTATTTAAGCGGCTTCCATACAGATCCCCATGAACGTTTAATCGGGCTCATGATTTTCCCGGAAGACGACCCTATAGCTGTCGTACCAGGCATGGAGAGGGCTCAGCTTCGTGAGGCCGGCTGGAAATACGAGGTGATTAGTTACGCGGACCATGAGGACCCGTGGGCTATGCTGGGTAAATCGGTTAAAGAAAAAGCTACTGACGAAATTAATATAATAGGGATAGAAAAAGATGTCCTTTCCTACGGCAGAAGCGAATTGCTGCTTCAACAGTTCCCAGAAGCAAAGGTAAAAGATATTGCTGGAATATTGAATAACATGCGGGTCATTAAGGATGCTTCGGAAGTGGAAATCATCCGCCGTGCAGCGGAACTGGCAGATTATGGAGTCCAGGTTGGAACAGAAGCATTACAGACCGGAATTACGGAAATGGAAGTTCTAGCTAAAATCGAATATGAACTGAAGAAAAAAGGTGTCAGGGAGATGTCGTTTTCAACCATGGTTTTATTCGGGGAAAAGTCTGGACAGCCCCACGGGTCCCCTGGAGACCGCAGGCTTCAAAGAGGGGATTTCGTATTATTTGATTTAGGAGTAGTGCTGGAAGGCTACACTTCTGATATAACCCGTACGTTTATCTATCAATCTGCCAGCGATCAGCAAAGAGAAATCTATGACACCGTACTAAAAGCTCAGAAAGCCTCGTTGGGAATCAGCAAGCCAGGAACGAGAATCGGCGACTTGGATCAAACCGCGCGGGATATCATTGAAGTGGCTGGTTATGGAGACAAGTTCCCGCACCGAATCGGTCATGGAATGGGCATTAATGTTCATGAGTTTCCTTCCATGAGCCATTTGAATGACGGGCAGCTGAAAGAAGGAATGGTCTACACCATTGAGCCTGGCATCTATGATCCTGCCATTGGCGGAGTCCGAATCGAAGATGATGTATTAGTTACCGACGAGGGCTATGAAACGTTAACAAAGTTCCCGAAAGAACTCCAGGTTATCGAATAGTAAAAAGCGGATTACCTTCTACGAGAGGTAATCCGCTTTTTTGTGTTACAGGGAATTAAGTTAGAGGAATATCTCCTGGTTAAGTCCAAATACAGTTTCATTAAGTAAGTAATGAAATATAAGCTTAGGCTTTTTGATTGGTTGCTGCCATCAATGCTTTGATGGTGTGGAGGCGGTTTTCTGCCTGGTCGAAAACAAAGGAATGTTTACTGCGAAAAACTTCATCCGTCACTTCCATTTCGGATAACCCGAATTTTTCATAGATTTCTTTGCCCACTTCTGTTTCTAAGTCATGAAAAGCCGGCAGACAGTGAAGAAAGATGACTTCCTGGTTATTGGTTTTTTCCAGCATCGTTTGGTTGACCTGGTAGGGGTGGAGAAGCTTGATTCGTTCTTCGAATTGATCTTCTTCCCCCATAGAAACCCATACGTCAGTATAGAGGACATCTGCTCCGGCAACGGCTTCGTCAATATTGGCTGAAACAGTCACTTTTCCCCCGGATTCCTGTGCGGTCTGTTCGGCATACTGGACAATCGATGTATCTGGAAAAAGGGCTTCAGGTGCACAAATTCGCACGTCCATCCCAACTTTTGCTCCACCAATCAACAGGCTGTTAGCCACGTTATTACGTCCATCTCCCACATACACAAAAGTGATACCCTTCAAAGAACCAAGCTGTTCTTTCACAGTCAGAAAATCTGCCAGCACCTGGGTTGGGTGATATAAATCCGTCAGGCCGTTCCAGACAGGGACTCCAGCATGTTCCGCCAGCTCTTCTACAGTCTGATGGCTGAACCCTCTAAATTCGATACCATCAAACATGCTCCCAAGAACTTTCGCTGTATCACGGACGGATTCCTTTTTCCCGAGTTGAATATCATTCTTCCCCAGGTATTCTGCGCGAGCGCCCAGGTCATTACAAGCCACTGTAAAGGCGCAGCGTGTACGAGTGGAAGGCTTTTCGAATAACATCGCAACATTTTGCCCCTCCAAGTAGCGATGGGGAATCCCTGCTTTCTTTTTAGCCTTTAAATCTTCCGCGAGATCAATCAGTTGATGTATTTCGTCCTCTGCATAATCTTTCAATGTCAAAAAGCTTCTTCCTGCCAGTGTTTTCACTGGTTTGTCAACGGTCTGTTCCTGAATCATCCATCCATTCTCCTCTCTTTTTTTTGCTTACATATTTATACCGTACTTATACAGTGACCACGATGATAAAGTAGATAGGTAAGGGTTATTGAAGAATAAATATACGATAATATGTATATTAACACATGTGTCGTTTATATGACCAGTGTTATAAGAAATGTTTTTCAAAAAAATATACGCCTCAGGTCTTAGGAAGAAATATAGCTCAGGCTCATTATGAAAGCTGGTTTTTAAAAGTAGAATGAAATCAAGATAACGGAAAGGAGGCAGGAAAAATGAAGAAGTTTATGTTATTTATTATTGGTTTGATCGCTCTGTTCGTGTTATTGGCTAATCTTGGACCGATGGTTTTGCTTGGGGTGAGCGTGTGGCTGTTGTATATCGTATTCAAGCAATTTATCAAGAGCGATTCTACAGCAGGTAAAATCGGATGGGTCATAGCCGGTCTGCTTATCCTGAGTATAGCGGTTGCGAATGTGTACGCAGTCATTGGTCTTGCTGCTGCTTATGTCTTGTATGTCATTTATAAAAAATGGCAAGAAGACAAGCTGGAGGAAGATGTAAGTTTCAGCGTTAAGCAAGACGATCCATTCACTAATTTTGAAAAGCAATGGGCGGAAATGAAAAATTATTAATTAAAGGAGAGAATAGTAATGGCTAATTTATTTACACGTATCAAAGATACTATTTCAGCTGACTTTCATGAATTATTGGATCAGAAAGAACAAAAGAATCCAATGGCTGTACTGAATCAATACTTGCGCCAAAGTGAACAGGAAACGGAAAAAGTGAGAGTATTAGTGGAACGTCAACATAAGTTGAAAGAAGAGTTTGCCCGGGAACAATTGAAAGCACAGGACATGGCTGATAAGCGGCAAAAGCAGGCAGACATCGCGAAACAGGCAGGAGAAGAGGGTATGTATGAATTCGCGATGAAGGAATACCAGGAATACCATGAGCGTGCGGAACGTATGAAAGACTCCCGACAGGAAGCAATTGAGCAATTAGTAGAATTGGAACAGAAATATGAAGATATGAAACACCGGTTAAAGGATATGCACCTGAAACGGATGGAATTGATGGGACGGGAAAATGTCGCGCGAGCTCACCATAAAATGAACCACGTAATCGAACATACATCAGAAAGCTCCTATAATCGCTTTCAGGAGATGGAGCATTACATCGACAACCTGGAATATAAAGTGAACAGTGCTTATTATCGCAATACATTCGACAGCAAAATTGCTCACCTGGAAAAGCAAATACAGGAACAAGAAAAGACTACAGCGAATCATTAAAAACATGATATCCTAAAAAGGCGCAGGCATTGCGTCTTTTTATACATAATCAACAAAAAGGAGGGAACCACTGATGCTGCAACGATTGAATACCGATACTTTAAACTGGATTATCATCATCGGTGTCCTCCTTTTTGTGCTTGAAATCGCTTTTTTTAATGGGGGACTGATCTTTTCTGTCCTCTTTTCGGGGTTACTGATGTACATGGGCTGGAAAAAATACGCTCGCTTATGGGCCAAAGTAGTGTTTTGGGTGGGAGCGGTCAGTCTAACCTTCACAATTCTTAATATGATGGCGGTGCGATTTCTGATTGTAGCAGGGCTTATATTATTTTTGGTCCATTATTCCCGCTCCAAAAAGGAAGCGGTACACCTGAAGCCAGAATGGTCGCCTGATGCCCGGGAACCTCTTTTTAAAGTGGAGCCTCTTTTTCAGCAGAAGTTTTTTGGCAACCAGCAAACGGACGATACAGCATATCAATGGAAAGATATTAATATTCACGGCGGTTTTGGTGATCGGATCATTGACTTAAGCAATACCGTTCTTCCGGTTGACGATACCGCTGTTATTTCTATTCGGCATCTGATAGGTAATATTGAAATCTATGTTCCATATGAAGTGGAAGTAAGCATTTCGCACAGTGCCGTATTTGGGCGTGCCGCTGTTTTTGATAACCCTCATACAAATCTAATCAACCAGCAGCTTGCTTACCGGACAGAAGGGTATGGAACGAAACAGCCACAGGTGAAAATCATCACTAGCGTGTTCTCCGGTAATATTGAGGTGAAGCGCATATGAATATGGTTATGCGCCAAATCTTGTCGGCAGTACTGTTTAGTATATTGATAACAATCATCATAGCAGGCACTACTTTTTTAGCTTTTCCTTTGAAAGAATGGGAGAGGTTATGGGAAGTAGAAGTGTTTGATTTTCCTTACTTAATGGTGATTGTGAGTGCCCCTCTTATTATTGGGATGATCATCGGTGTTGTCTATGGCTGGTTTTGGCGCAGAAAGCTGCATGGTATTGACAGGCAGCTGAATGAACTGGTGAAAGGACAGAAGCGATCCAAATTTGAAAATGAAACGATTCAGGAAATCACAGCTATTGAAAAGCATATTTCCCAACTGGAAGAAAAAATAAATAAACAGGTTGAACTTTCACAACGACTGGCGACAGAAAGAACGAATGAACGAGAGCAAAGTCTTCAGGAAGTAGTCATCCAGGAGCGTAACCGGCTGGCGCGTGAATTGCATGATTCTGTCAGCCAGCAGCTGTTTGCTGCATCGATGATGATGTCAGCGATAAACGAAGGAGACAATCCGGGTAACATCGCTATTAAAAAGCAGCTCGCTATGGTTGAAAAAATGATTCATCAATCCCAGCTTGAAATGCGCGCCCTGCTGCTTCATTTAAGGCCAGTAGCATTAAAAGGTAAGTCGATTCGCGAAGGGGTGGAAGAACTCCTGGCAGAACTCACGCAAAAAGTGCCGATGACAATTGAATGGAATATTGAAGATATAAAAATGGATAAAGGCGTGGAAGATCAACTTTTCCGTATATTGCAGGAATCCATCTCGAATACGTTAAGACACGCGAAAGCAGATAGACTGGATGTTTTGTTGATCGAGCGTGATGAACTGATCATTATGCGAGTTGTGGATGATGGGACCGGTTTTGATGTCGAACAGGCAAAGTCGAGTTCCTATGGTTTACAGAATATGCAAGAACGAGCGTATGAAGTGGGAGGTACGTTTAAAATAGTCAGTATTGAAGGACAAGGAACCAGGCTGGAAGTAAAAGTTCCAGCGTTAAAGGAAGGTGAGAGCAATGATTAAAGTACTGTTTGCGGATGATCATGAAATGGTTCGCATTGGTGTATCCGCTTATTTATCTGCACAGGCAGATATTGATGTGGTGGCAGAAGCGGATGATGGCGGGGAAGCGGTGGAGTTAGCTTTACGTTTAAAGCCTGATGTTATACTGATGGACCTGGTCATGAAAGAAATGGATGGAATTGAAGCTACCAGGGAAATCATCGCTGGCTGGCCAGAAGCTAAAATAATCATTGTTACCAGCTTCATTGATGATGAAAAGGTATACCCGGCGCTTGAAGCGGGAGCGACCAGTTATTTACTGAAAACATCAAAAGCGGAAGAGATTGCTTCAGCAATACGTGCTACCTATGAAGGGCAATCGATTCTGGAACCGGAAGTGACGGGGAAAATCATGAGCCGGATGCGTAATCGAGTAGAGGACTCGCCACATGAACAATTAACAGGGCGGGAAATGGAAATTCTGCTTAAAATAGCGGAAGGGAAAACGAATCAGGAGATCGCGGACGAGTTGTATATCGCTCTTAAGACGGTAAAAGTCCACGTCAGCAATATTCTTGGTAAACTGGAGGTACATGATCGAACGCAAGCTGTCATTTACGCCTTTAAGCATGACCTCGTCAAATAAATTCGGAGAAGGGGAGAGAGTATGAAGCATATACCAGTAGCCGTTCAAATGTATACCTTAAGAAATGAAAGTGAACGAGATTTTTCCGGCACCCTAAAAAAGGTAGCGGAACTTGGTTTTGACGGAGTGGAGTTCGCAGGATACGGAGATTTAACCGTACAGGAAGTTAAAAGTCTTTTAGATGAACTGAGCCTCCAGGCCGTATCTTCGCATGTACCGCTGGAAGAATTACAGGAGAACTTACCTAAAGTCATAGAGGAGCAAAAAATATTGGGCAGCCAATATATTGTAGTTCCGTTCCTGCTGCCCGAGCAACGAAACGAAGCCGATTACCGGTCTCTGATACCATTTTTACAGCGAGCAGGAAAGACCTGTCGGGAAGAAGGCATTACACTTTGCTACCATAACCATGATTTTGAGCTCGATCGTTTATCCGACGGCAGAATGGCACTGGAAACGATTTTTGATGAAACGAATCCTGAGGAGTTACATATAGAGCTCGATATTTACTGGCTGAAAAAAGCAGAGGAGAATCCGGTAGATTGGCTGACACGCTATCAAGGAAGGGCGCCGCTTGTTCATTTGAAAGATATGACGAATGATGATGAGCAGTTCTTCGCGGAGCTCGGAACTGGAGGCGTCGATATAGAAGCAGTTCTTGCGGCAGGGGAAGAAACAGGAGTGAAGTGGTGGATTGTTGAACAGGACGAGAGCCGGCGTTCGCCGTTTGAGAGCCTGGAGATCAGTATGAATTACTTAAAAAATAAATTACCATATTTGAATGCAAAATAAGGTGATAAGGAGGAGCTTCCTTTTGGAGGAGGCTCTTTTTTATACTTTAAGAATGTTTAACTTTTTTAAAGATAAGAAAATCTAAGGCTTTCGCCATAAGTACTTTGCGATAAGCTAAGTTTTTTTAATGTTTAGTAATAGGATCGCAGTAAGCCGGGAAGGAATGTAGACAGGGGAGATAAGCTTGAAATATTTCAATTGATTGACAGTATCTCAAATCTGAGATAAAATTATCTCAAATTCGAGATATTTACAGGAGGAACTGCAATGAAATTATTAGGTCTGCATCATGTTTCGCTGTTGACCGGTAAAGCAGAAGAGAACTACCGTTTTTATACAAAAGTATTAGGGATGCGTCTCGTCAAAAAGTCCGTCAACCAGGATGATACCCAGTCTTATCATTTATTTTACGGAGATGCGAAAGGTAACCCTGGCACAGAGGTGACGTTTTTTGATATACCGATGTTGGGAAGGACCCATCCAGGAGTGTCCAGTATATCGTCCACCTCACTTAGAGTTAAAGACACGGCATCCTTGCACTTTTGGAAAAAGCGATTGGAAGAGAAGCGTATCAAGCATGGAGAGATTATAAAGCGAGCAGGAAGAGATACACTGACTTTGGAAGATACAGAAGGGACAAAAATTATATTAGTGGCTGATAACGGTGAAACGGGAGTAGAAGCTGGAGAACCTTGGGAAACTGAGGAGATACCGGCACAATTTGCTATTGTCGGTCTCGGTCCTGTCACATTGACGGTCGCCGAAATAACGCCGACGGCAGAGGTACTCACCAGCCTGATGGGATTTACTCATGTCGGCTCCTATCCATCTCTTGTCAGTGAAAACCTTCCCGATATCGAAGTTTATGCAACCGGAGAGGGTGGAGCTGGAGCAGAGGTCCATATCGAAACCCGTCCTGAGCTGCCAAAAGAACGACTTGGCCGCGGCGGGGTCCACCATGTAGCCTTCCGCGTCCCAAATGAAGAAGAGTACGATGCCTGGGCAGAACGTATCAGACAGGCACGTGTACCTAACTCAGGAAAAGTGGATCGCCATTACTTCAAAGCGCTTTATTTCAGGGAACCAAATGGTATTTTATTTGAGCTATCCACTGATATGCCAGGTTTTGATGTGGATGAACCGCTCGAAGCGTTAGGGGAAAACCTTTCTTTACCGCCATTTTTAGAGCCGGAAAGAGAAGAGATAGAATCGAAGCTTCGTCCGCTTGAATTAACTTAAAAGGGAAGGGAACTATGTCATTGAGGCTGGTTCCCTTTCTTCTTAACTGCCCTTTTTCGCCCCCATACATAAAGGAGTAATCCAACGATCGCCATTCCTAATTCAACAAAATAAAGATTGCCATATCGAATGAGGTTCCAAAAAAATATCCCGCCAAAGACAATCAACAGCATTTGCCCAATTCCTTTTAATAAATAAGTACCCATTTCATAACCCTCCCAGTATTAGCTTATCCACTAAATAATTGTAAGGCAATGCTTCTTATAGATACAATTGTACGCTTGCTTATTTAATAAGTTGGGAATACTGGTAATAGCATAACCGGAAGGGGTGAGTCCCATGGAATGGAAAAATCAATTGGCAGGTAATTTGAAATGGTCTGCTGATATCTCTAATCGACAGCAAAAGGAAATAGTGGCCGAGCAAGTAGCAGCACATGTAAAAGATGGACAAGTCATTGGAGTGGGTTCTGGTTCAACCTCCTTTCTGGCTATCCAGGCAATTGCCGATAAAGTGAAAAAAGAAAATTTATCGATTACAGCTATTCCTACATCAATTGAAGTGGCTTTAAGCTGTGCGCGATTGGGGATCCCGACCACGACATTAACGGAAGCGCGGCCGGACTGGGGATTTGATGGTGCTGATGAAGTAGATTCCGAATTTAATTTGATAAAGGGACGCGGAGGCGCGATGTTTGCTGAAAAGTTAGTGATGGCAAGCTCCCCAAAAACGTTTATCCTGGTTGACGAAAGTAAGTTCGTCGACCGTCTCGGCCATAATTTTCCGGTTCCGGTTGAGGTTGATCCACGAGCCATTCATCTTGTCGAAACAAAGCTTCAGGAAATGGATGTCACAGCAGTCGGTCTGCGGATGGCTAAACATAAGGATGGGCCTGTCATTACGGAAGCGGGGAATATGATACTTGAGGTCAGATTCAACCATATCGGATTGACAACAGAGGTGGACTTAAATGCTATACCTGGAGTAATAGAAAACGGTATCTTTTTCAATTACCCGGTGGAAGTGCTCTCCAATTGAGCGAAGCTCATCAGCAGCGGCTGATGAGCTTTTTATACGTAAGAAAGTTTAACAATAACAACTAACAACTAAAGTGCCGAGGATAACATGGTAAACTATAATAAACAGGGAAAAGGGAGGAGTATCTAAAGTGAAGTATGAGGATTCAAAGGCAAAGGAAAAGGTACATACAGATTTTCGGGAAAAGATGACTTATGGAGAGTACCTCGATCTTGATAAGCTGCTAGATGCCCAGAATCGTTTATCCGACCACCATGATGAAATGTTGTTCATCGTTATCCATCAAGTCAGTGAGCTTTGGATGAAATTGATTCTTCATGAATTGCGGGCTTCCATTGAATCTATACGAGGAGGGGACCTGCAGTCAGCCTTTAAAATGCTTGCCAGAGTTTCGAAAATCCAGACCCAGATTATCCACGCCTGGGACGTATTATCGACCTTGACACCTGCAGAGTACATTCAATTTCGTGATCAACTGGGCCAGGCTTCCGGATTTCAGTCCTATCAATACAGGATGATTGAATTTGCTCTCGGGTATAAAACCCCCCATGTATTGAAAATTTATGAAAAGAATCCAGAGCTCCACGGAAAATTACAGGAGGCGTATGAAGCGCCAAGCATATATGACGCAGCAATAGAAGCACTTGCCAAAGCTGGGCTGGACATCAATCCTGCATTAGTCAATCGTGATTTTACAGAGACCTATCATGGAGACGAGACGGTGGAAGCTGCCTGGACAAAGGTATATGAAAATGTAGAAAAATACTGGGATCTATATCAACTGGCTGAAAAGCTGGTAGATATCGAAGATTGGCTTCAGCAATGGCGCTTCCGTCACATGAAAACGGTGGAGAGGATTATTGGTCATAAAACTGGTACAGGCGGCTCATCGGGAGTAGGTTACTTGAAAAAAGTACTGGACCACCGATTTTTTCCAGAATTATGGGATGTTCGAACGAATTTGTGATAGAATAGGGAACTTTTCTAGTGGATTTCAAAAAAAATGTCGATTAATATTACAAACATGTTACAATAAGGTTGCTCACTATTAACGAATAGAAGGGTAACCTGACTATGAAACAAATAACTGTATTACTAATTATGCTTGTTTTAATGACTGCCTGCTCTTTTTCACAGGCAAGTTCAGGGGAAGAACAAGCGTTATCATCCAATAAGGAAAAAGAAATAAAACTGAATATATCGATAGAATCAATCATTGAAGAATACGATGAGTACCGGTTAGCTGTCCATTATCCTCAGACCTCCAGTGATCAGTTGAATCAAGTGATCATGGATTATGTGAAAAAGAGCATTGCTAAATTCAAGCAGGACAGTTACCAGTTGAAACAAGAGAAAAAGGGCGATATTCCCCATGAACTAAACATTGATTATGATATTCTTTATAAATCGGGGGAGATTGTCAGCATTACTTTCAATGAAGTGGTTGATTTAGGGGGCGAGTATCCATCTGTGGATACATCGGTCCTTAATTTTGACGTGAGTAATGGGTTGCGCTTGAAACTGGATAGATTATTTAAAAGTAACACTGATTATGTAGATAAGCTGTCAGAACATGTCTCAGACCAGCTGCTTGCCCATGAAAAACTGGGAACCTCGTTTGATGAAGCGTGGGTAAAACAAATCGCTTCACCCGACGAAGCTAATTTTGATGTGTTTTCACTGGACAGTCACGGCATGAATTTTTATTATCCAATATCGTCTGGTGAAAATTCGTGCGAATCAGTCGAAGTGACCATACCATTAAACAAACTTGAAGGACTTATGAAGGACAGGTATATGGAAGCATTGAAAAAGTATCGTACAGAGCTTCCAGTTAAAAAGCTGAATGTTAAAGCGGAAGGTGCTCCTGTGGCGGCCGACCAGGTGCTGATGAATGAGAAAAAGAAGCAGATTGCTTTAACCTTTGATGATGGCCCCCATCATTCCATTACAGAACGGATTTTGGAAGTATTAGATAACTATGAAGCAAAAGCAACGTTTTTTGTCTTAGGAAACAGGCTCACTTATTATCCCGAACTGATCAGCCAAGCTGCGTCTGCAGGACATGAAATTGGTAACCATTCATGGAATCACCGTCAATGGAGCCGACTGAGTGACGCTGCTATCGAAGAACAGCTCCAGAGAACTGCTGATAAAGTAGAGGAATTGACCGGTCACCAGCCAAGTGTTATTAAGGCTCCTTATAATCGTGGAAAGCGGGAAATACAAAGAATTACTGGACTTCCTGTCATCGAGAATAGTCATGACATAGAAATTTGGCGTTTATCAGAAGAAAAGGCGATTATTAACGAAGTGATGAAGCACACGGAAGACAGAGCAATTATTTCTTTGCAGGAGGTCTCACCTCATATGCAAGAAGTGATTGAACCACTAATAAAGCGTCTGACCGAGGAAGGGTTCCAACTGGTAACGGTAAGTCAGCTGTTGCAGGAAAAACAACCGGAAATAACAGGACAACCAACTCTGTCGTCATGGCGCCCATAAAAAAGAGCAGCAAGCCTGAAGCTTGCTGCTCTTTTTTTATCCTGCGGCCTGTTTTTCATAGATTTTTTCGTAGAACTCCGCATGTTCCGTCTGAAAAATTTGTACTAAATCTTCTACCATGGCACTGGCTGTTGGCAGCTTTCCTGCGCCTGGACCAGTCAGCGTGATTGTGCCTACGATATCACTTGTAATTGCAAGTGCATTATCGACACCGTCAATATGATGTAATGGGTGGGTAGGAGAGAGTAACACTGGGGAGACTTCCGCTATGATGTCATTCTCCTCTTTTTTAATGACTCCAATATGCTTATACTTTTTATTTTCTTGTTTTGCATGATTTATATCTGCTTCTGTCAGACCATTGATCCCCGTTTTTCTCACGTTCAGCCAGTTGGGCTGCTCTCCATAGATCAGTTGGCTGAGAATCATCAATTTATTAAAAGCATCAGTACCATCTATATCATGAGTTGGATCGGCTTCGGCATACCCTTTTTCCTGGGCTTCTTTCAAAGCAGTATCAAAATTAATAAAACGGTCGTTCATTGCCGTTAAAATGTAGTTGCTGGTGCCATTGAGGATTGCTTCTACTTTTTCTATCCGATTCACCTGAAGCAGCTGATCGATTGTACGGATGATTGGTGTACCGCCTGCAGTAGTTGCCTCAAAGCCGATATGCACTTTGTTTTCCCGGGCTGTTTCAAGCAATTCTTTGGCATGCCTCGCAAACATCATTTTATTCGCCGTAATGACATGGATGCCCTTATTCAACGATCTTCTTGAATAGGTTAGCGCTGGTTCTTCACCAACAATCGCTTCGAATACCACATTCAAATCAGGAAGAGAGATGATTTCTTCAAAATCAGTTGTAACAAGAATGTTTTCCGGCAAGTTTCTTTGTTTCACAGGGTTTTGGACAAGAACAGCTACAATTTCTACTTCCTTACCCAGGAGGAGGCGGAACCGCTCTTGATGCTGATGAATCACTTCCTGTATTCCCTGGCCGACTGTGCCATACCCCAGCAGTGCGGCTTTGATTTTTTGCATAGTTATCCTCCTTAATATCAGCCGGGGTGCTGATTCCCCGGCTGTTTTTGAAAATACGAACGCTTGATAAGGGCCTTATAGCGTAAGGGCTACATCGGAGTGATCCGTCGCTTGTCGTAATGTGACGGCACGTTCGTATAAATTCTCCCCGGTAATCGTTTCTGGTCCTTCTTCTAAAGTGACGTCTTCATTCTCTTTCACCCAAACCAATGCAGGAGCCAGTTGAGCAACTTCCTCCCGGTTATTTCTTATTTCAGTGGCAGACTCACTGTAAACAATATCAACTTTAGTATCGAGCAGCTCGTCTTTTTCTGATATATCTTTCACTTGGAAGCCTAGACGTTCCAATTTCTTGATTTCTGATTTACCCGTTTCAGAAAGTTCTCCTGTCGTGACAATCACACGTCTTCTCAAATCTCCATTTTCGCGATCCAGCGAGGAACCGAGAACAGATTGGACAGTATCTTTTGCATTCTTGGGAGCAGGTGTTTCCGCTCCTGTTGCTAATTCAATTGCCTGATCCAGTTCGGCAAGCAGGTCGGTGGTAGATTCCAGACCAATGGATAAACGGATCAATTCTTCAGTAACACCCGTTTTCTCAAGGTCCTGGGCGCTTAGCTGCTGGTGTGTCGTAGAAGCAGGGTGGATGATCAATGACTTGGCATCGCCGACATTGGCAACATGTGACCACAAGTTGATGTTATCAATCATTTTCCGACCGGCTTCTCGTCCACCCCTGATACCAAATACAACAATAGAACCTGCACCATGGTTCAAGTACTTTTTGGCCAGGTGGTGGGTAGGGTGGCTTTCAAGACCAGGATAGTTCACCCATTCGACTCCATCATGTTCCACTAGATGTTGTGCTACTTCACGCGCGTTTTGTGTGTGCTGCTTGATGCGAAGGTGGAGGGTTTCCAGACCTTGCAGTAACAGGAATGCGTTTTGTGGGCTTAGGCAAGCACCGATATCCCTAAGCAGCTGTACACGCAGTTTGATGGCGAAAGCCAATGGGCCGACATCATAGGCATAACGAAGTCCGTTGTAACTTTCATCAGGTTCCGTGAAGCCTGGGAACTTGCCGTTCGTCCAATCGAACCGGCCACTGTCTACCACTACGCCGCCGATGGTGGTACCATGACCCCCAATCCATTTAGTAGCCGAGTGAACGACGATATCTGCTCCCCATGATATCGGTTTGCAAATATATGGAGTAGCAAACGTGTTGTCGATAATGAGTGGGATACCATTTTCATGAGCGACATCTGCCACTGCTTCAATGTCCAATACATTCAAACTCGGGTTGCCAATGATTTCAGAAAAAACAGCCTTCGTATTTGGCGTAATAGCTTTTTTGATATTTTCCGGGTCAGTACTGTCGACGAAATTAACTGTAATGCCATAGCGCGGCAAAGTATGAGTGAATAAATTATACGTCCCACCATACAAGTTGGTGGACGCAACAATTTCATCACCGGCAGAAGCGATATTAAGAATGGCCAACGTGATCGCAGCCATTCCGGAAGAAGTAGCTACTGCAGCAGCACCATCTTCCAGCAAAGCGATTCGTTGCTCGAAAGCATCGACAGTCGGGTTCATGATTCGGGAATAAATGTTTCCTGGCTCAGCAAGACCAAACAGGTTTTTAGCGTGCTCCGTATCACGGAATACATAGGAAGTAGTTTGATAGATTGGAACGGCACGGGAGCCGGTCGAAGGGTCGACTTCCTGTCCTCCGTGTAATAATAATGTTTCCGGGTTGTATTGATTGAATGGTAGACTCATTAATATTCCTCCTTGAAAATTGTAAATAATCGATTTGGATGTAAAGGTATTCCACGCAGAAACAGTGGGGGAAAGATTTCGAAGGGAAAACAAAAAGCCCTCTTCCTAAGAAGAGGGCGTATATACGGTCCTCCTCTTATCTTTCAGATCCACAGATCTGTAGGAATTAGCACCTTTTCAAGCAATGCTTGATGGTTGCCGGGCATCGTCGGGCCTAGTCCCTCCGCCGCTCTCGATAAGAGATTCGATTGGTTGTTGCAATATTTATGCTTGCTACGTATTCTAGATGATTACAAATTTAAAGTCAAACAATTTTTTATTTTTAAGAAAGATTCTCTATTAAATCTTAGTGCTGATTTAACATTGGGAAAGGATAGGCTGGCAAGACCCCACAGAGCTTTAGCTCGAGGATGCTTGCCGTCTTCCCCGCGGAAAGAAATTAATGCGTAATCACCTTGGGAGACACGACACGCATAAGCAGAACATCAAAAGGGAAGTGATTTTTCTTCCCGTTGATGGACTGCTTATGTCGCGAGTGTCTAGGTGATGGAGCTGGAAAGCGAATCCTTCCCCAACGCCCCTTCTACTCATACAACATTTCGAAATCAAGTCTTCGACTTTTCGACCAGGAAAGGCTTAATGGTAATTTATAGAGCGGGCGATGTTTTGCTGTACAGGTTAGTGGGAACAGGAGTACCAAGAACAAAAGATAGAGGAGTGGATGACATGAAAAAATATAGCGTAGAACCTAACAAAGATGTAACAGGCTGGTTTGTAAAAATTGAGGATATAGCTCCGACAGATCTATATGATGAAAAATCAGTAGCCATTGAAAAAGCGGAAGAGCTGGCAAAAGAAAATAAACCAAGCAAAGTATCGATCCAGGATGAAAATAAAGAAGTGATCGAAGAAAGGACCTTTTAACAATCGAGTTACTTCATAAATGCAAACAAGCTCAGAGTCACTATTTGGCTCTGGGCTTGTTTTATTTAGGGCGCTTTTGTTTTCATTTCTTAGTAACTTGAAAATAATCAGTTTTTTTCTTGGCGGGTTTCGTGTATTTCGGCTAACCTTAAGTAAGAGAAAATCAGTAAAGGCGGGATTACATGAAGCGAGCAGATTATGACGTCATCATTGTGGGGGCAAGAGCTGCAGGGGCGAGCCTCGGAATTTTATTAGGCCGGCAAGGTAAAAAGGTACTGCTGATTGATAAAGCAGCATTTCCCAGTGATGTGTTGTCTACGCACCACCTTTCACACCTGAATTATTTAAAACAATTAGGTGTGCTGGAGGCGGTTGAAAAAGGTGGACTGAGAAAAATTACAAGGATGCGGACATATATTGGAGACAGCTTGATGGAAGGACCCCGCCAGTCATATACGATGGCTCCGAGGAGGGATTTTCTGGATTATACATTACTTAAGCATGCGCTTGAATACCCTCACGTAGAAGTGATGGAAAAAACACGAGTGGACGGACTAGTCTGGGGCTCAGACCGGGTTTTTGGAGTGGAAATTGTACATAACAATGGCGAACGAAGTGAGATTTACGGGGATCTTGTCGTGGGAGCAGACGGGATGCGTTCCCGAGTAGCCCAATGGGTTCAAGCGGAAAAGTATAACGATTTACCTGCTCTTAGACCGGTTTTTTATGGATATTATGAAGGTGTACACCCATTGGAAGAGCCTGCCACCGAAATTTTTCTCCAGGATGGCAGGATTGGCTTTTTGTTTCCGATGGAGCCAGGGAGGGATTGTCTCGGATTAGAAATTCATCAGGGGGAATTTAAAGATTTTACCAGAAATCCTCAACAAATGTTTGAACATTATTATGGCCAGTTTTACCGCATGGATATACGGTTGAAGCAAGCGAAGCTTCAAGGAAGAATAACAGGCGGTGCCGGAGTGGAGAACTTTTTTCGAAAGCCTTATGGAAAAGGCTGGGCCTTGATTGGGGACGCAGCACATAGCAAAGATCCGAGCACTGGTCTTGGTATCAATGATGCTTTCCTGCAATCTTTTCTACTTGCGGAAGCGATTGACCAATACAGTAAGGGAGCAGATTGGAAACAATCGATGGAGCGATTCCATCAGCAGCGGGACAAGCAATTGATACCCTCCTATCAATTGACGATTGAGTACATACAATCTGTACGTTCCTGGTCTGAAAAAGAAAAAGCATTTATTAATACAATAGCCGCCAATCCCATTGTATGGAACAAATTAACTCCGCATTTACCGGAGCTGCTTGAACATCATACAAAAGACAGTCCTATATTATGGAAGGCGGTTAAACAAGAAGCAGCAAACCTAATGAAAGAGGAATAAGCGTTACTCTAATATCTTGTTGGAAACCATGAAACGATATTAAGATAAGTGGAAGAAACACCTGGAGGATAGTCCTTCTTTTAGCGGAAAATAATGTTAAAATGAATGTAGTCAGTACTATAGCGAAGGGGAGGAAGGTCAACTTTGTGGACAAAGGCAGTGGCTTACGAAAAATTACAGGAGATCTATACAGATCAAGTCATGCAGGAAGAAAAACGGCGTGTATTTCAACAAGTATACAGTCATCTACTCGCTCATCTGGATGATTTACAGGCCAGGAATGGACTGAAAGAGGATGTCGAGAAGCAATTGAAGTTATTTAAGGAGTACACATTCATGCCTGGAGATAATCTGTTCCAATCGATGCGTTACATTTTCTTGATTGCACGGGGAGAACGGGTGGAGGACAGGCAGTTGACCCAGGAGCATGTACAGCGGGTGTACCGGGCATTGTTCAAACCAGCTGGTTTGAAAACACCACAGATTCCTGATTCCTTCTGGCAAACCCCGCTCGGTGTCGCATGCCTTGTCGCCGAAAAAGGGGTAGAGGAAGCTTACCCGATCTTAGATGAAGTAGTAGAAGCCGAAAAGGAATAGAAAAAGCACAGGAGCAATCCTGTGCTTTTTACTGGGTGACATATTCAGCAATCGCCCGCTGAATATCATAAATACTTTTATCTTTGCGGAACTGCTTATAGAGCGGTTCTGATGCACCAGAAAGCCAGATTTTCAGTTCAGCATCCAAATCGAACGTGCCAGCAGTTTCCACGCTGAAGTGGGTGATCGACTTATAAGGTACAGAGTGAAACTCGATTTTCTTACCGGTCATCCCCTGTTTATCTACCATGATCATTCGTTTATCAGTGAAAATCATCATATCACGAAGGATTCTATATGCCTTTTCAATCCGTTCGTTTGAAGTAATGACTTTTTCTAGTTGTTTTTCTACATCTTTCAAATCAACCTCAGAGGCGTTCCCCATCAATCCATCTAATAGACCCATTCCTATTCCACCTTTCCTCGGTTCTTATCTTCATCATACCATAAGTGAAGTGTCCAGCTTCAACCAGAGGGTCTAGGCGGCCTGGTCATATCGCCGCAGTCGTTTCACTCGGGCATACGTATAAATTAATAAACCCGACCAGATGAATAAAAATGACACCAGATGAACGTGTGTAAATGGTTCATTGTATAGAAATACGCCGATGATCAGCATGATGGTAGGAGCAATATATTGCAAAAAACCAACCATGGATAAAGGAATACGTTTTGCCCCGGCAGCAAAAAGCAGCAGTGGAATGGCGGTAGCCACACCGGCTCCGAATAATAATAACGAAGTGATGGACAGCCAGTCGATGCTTCCCCAGTTTGCTTGCGGCAGGCTCAGCAAGTAGATGGCAGCAATCGGAGTCATGATCAATGTTTCAATTGTCAAACCGAATATGGCGTTTAGATCGACAGTCTTTTTCAAGAGGCCATAAATCCCGAAACTGAACGCCAGCATCAATGCGAGCCATGGAACAGAGCCGAAGTTGATGGTCATATAAGCTACACCGGCAGCTGCCAGTATGAATGCCAGCCATTGCGGCCGGTTGAAAGTTTCTTTGAAGAATATCATACCAAGTAAAATACTCACCAGAGGGTTGATATAATAGCCCAGACTAGCTTCCACGACATGCTCGCTGTTTACAGCCCATATGTAGGTCAGCCAATTAATACTGATGGCAATGGAAGCGAAAGTAATACCGAGCGCGCTTTTTTTGTTTTTCCATGTTCTTTTAATTTCTGAGCGAAACATATTCCATTTCCGCCATATCAAGATAACCCCGATCATAAACACGAAAGACCAGACAATACGATGTCCGAGAATCGCGATAGGGGGCACCTCTTGCACCAGCTTCCAATATATCGGAAGGAATCCCCACAACACATAAGCCCCGCCTGTATAGATAACTCCTAATTTATTATTATCCAATTCTTCCTATCCCCTTTGCAAGCTTCTCATTATCTTTCCACTATAAGGTAATTTATCGTGGTAAAGCAATAGGGTTTTTGTGGGAGGAGTACCGGCTAAGAGGATGTTCATATACTTGAAAAAATTCTCATAAATTCGCCAAAGTGCCTCTCAAATGCTTCCAAACATCTCTCTTTTCTTCAAAATTGTCACTCATAATTTCGATTCTGTCTCTCTTAAGTTAAGCATTGTCTATTTTACGTGCGTTTTGTCTCTAATACATCCACAAAACGAAAGCCAGAACCCTTTTCAACACAGGGTTCTGGCTTGCTGCTCTTACACTGGCTCTGGCATGTCTTTTTCTGGGTGCTCGTTTGCTTTAGTATTTTTTTCCATGGCTATGCGCTTCAATGGTTTTTTCGCAGGACCTTCCATTACTTCTCCTTCGATAGAGAACCGGGAACCGTGGCATGGGCAGTCCCAGCTATGCTCGCCGCTATTCCATTCCACTTCACATCCCATGTGGGTACATTTGGTATCGACCAGGTGGACCTGGCCACCTTCATCCTTATAGGCACCTGCGCGCTGGCCGTTATATTGTATGACTCCGCCTTCCCCTTTTTTCAGGGCTTCATGGCTAAAGCCTACCCGCTCTGATTTACCTTCCAGAAGGTGCCCCGCAACGTTCAAGTTATTAGAGAAGAATTTTTTCAAACTTGGGTCTGCCTGGAAACGGGATGGACTGAATAAATGGACGTATGGGTTTTCCTTTCCAGTTAACTGATCCCGCAACATCAAAGCTGCAGCAGTTCCTGAAGTCATTCCCCATTTTTTATAACCAGTAGCTATATAAATATTTTCTTTGTTCCGGGTGATTTGGCCAATGTATGGCACTTTATCTAAGGTATAAAGGTCTTGTGCTGACCATTGGAACAGTTTTTCTTTAATTCCAAAGGTCTCGGCTGCAAATTCTTCAAGCGCGCGATAATGGAAGTCCGTATCGACTCCCTCGCCGGTACGATGGCTTTCTCCGCCAATTAATAATACATTTCTTCCGTCATAATGGGTCTTACGAACAGAGCGTACAGGCTGGTCGACCGATAAAAACATTCCGCCTGCAAATTCCTGTTCAGGCTCGATGGCCACTACATAAGAACGTTCTGCATACATACGTGCAAAATAAAAACCAGTCCCGTCGTAAAAAGGGAAGTGAGAACAGGAAACGATATGATCACAAGAGATACGGTTCCCATTCTTAGTAACGACCCGTAATTCCGGATCGTTTTCAACATCGACAGCTACTGTTTGTTCATACACACGTCCGCCGAGCTTTGTGAATTCATCCAGCAAAAAGGTCAAGTACTTTAAGGGATGGAAGTGCGATTGGTCTTTCATATAAAGAGCTTTTTGGGCATCGGCATCAAAAGGGACGTCATCGGTATATTCACAAGGAATTCCGAGTTTTTGATAAGCGTTATATTCGTTTTCTAGTTTTCTTGTGTATTGATCTGTGGTCGAATAAATGCAGGCATCTTCGTTATGAAGGTTGCAGTCGATTTGATTCTGTTCTACCGTACCACGTATGAAGCGGATAGCATCGTCATTAGCTTTAAAATAAGCCTGGGCACCTTCTTTACCAAAGTGCTGCAACAGCTCATGATAAATCAGGCCGTGCTGGGCAGTAACCTTGGCGGTCGTATGTCCGGTCGTCCCATTCAACAGCTCATCAGCTTCAAGAAGCACCACGTCCTGCCCTTCTTTTGCCAGCAGGTAAGCGGTAGTGATACCGGTGATTCCGCCGCCTACAATCACAGTCTCAGCAGTCGCATTCTCTTTAAGAGAGTCGAACTGCTTTATCTTTGTATCTTTCCGCCATATTGGTTCAGGCTGTTCCCATTTTCTCGTTTCTTTCATAAGAAATCCTCCTAATGATTTCATTTCTATTTAGGTTTACCAACTGTTTATTTTTCATGTGAAAAAGGAAGGAGAGAAAACAAATACTTAACTGAAAACGCTTTCAAAAAATAAGGTTTTCACATATCATAAGGGAAGAGGGAGATTTTTGAAAAAGGGGAGAAGATAGAATGAACAAATCCAAACGCTTTGAAACCTCCGTCATTCATGCGGGGTATGATTCGAAACAACATTTAGGAAGCCTTTCGACACCGATTTTCCAAACGTCTACATTCACTTTTGATTCTGCAGAACAAGGGGAAAGACGGTTTGCAGGTGAAGAGGAAGGATATATATATTCCAGGTTAGGAAATCCGACAGTACGTGCCCTGGAAGAAAAAATAGCGGAGCTGGAAGGAGGGGAAATGGGACTTGCATTCGGTTCCGGGATGGCTGCCGTCTCTGCTGTACTGGTAGCACTGACGAAAACAGGTGACCATATCCTCTGCTCTCAGGGGTTGTATGGTTGCACATTCGGATTACTGCGTATGATGAATGAAAAATACAATATCACGAGTGATTTCAGCCTGATGGAAACAGAAGAAGAGGTACGTGATCTGATTCAGCCTAATACCAGCTGCATCTACATTGAAACGCCAATCAACCCGACGATGCGTCTTTTGGATTTGGAAATGATTGCGCGTGTGGCAAAAGAATATGACATACCAGTCGTTGTCGATAATACGTTTTCGACTCCGTATCTGCAGCGTCCGCTCGAGCTAGGATGTGATATCGTCATCCACAGTGCGACGAAATATATTTGTGGACATGGAGATGTCATCGCCGGACTTGTCGTAGCGGAAAAGGAGTTTTTAAGTGAGGTGGCAATGACGACGCAAAAAGATATTGGCGGGGTTATATCGCCATTTGATGCCTGGCTCTTGTTAAGAGGTTTAAAGACACTTCCGGTTCGGATGGACCGTCATTCCTATAACGCTGCTATGATATTTAAAGAAATGGAAAAACACGCTGGTATCAAGCGTGTTTACTATCCCGATGATGCGCAGCACCCGGATTATTCGATTAAAGAAAAACAAATGAAGCAGGGGGGAGGCATCATTGCATTTGAAATCGAAGGAACCAAGGAAGATGCCCAGCGGTTATTGAATAATTTATCGTTCATTCAAATAGCGGTGAGTCTCGGCGATGCAGAGAGCCTGATCCAGCATCCGGCAACGATGACACATGCGGTCGTACCGGAAGCGGAAAGGTTGAAAATGGGGATTACCGATCAAATGATCCGGCTGTCTGTCGGCTTGGAAGCCTGGGAAGATATTTGGGCTGATTTGGAGAAGGCGCTAAGCAAATTACCAGCTGCAAAAGAGGAAATAAAAAATTAGTGTTTTTTGCAGGAAGGGGAGGTAATCGTTCGTACATCAATAAAACTCCCATGATTTGAAAAAGTAAAAAGCAGGAACCGGCGGGGCGGTTCCTGCTTTTTATATTAACGAAATGATTTTGGATTCAGGGCATCCTTAATCCCTTCTCCGATAAAGTTGATCGATAAAATAGTCAGCACCAACGTAAGTGCGGGAGGAATCCATATCCACGGCATATTCTGCAGTACGTCAGGTTCACGTGAGGCTGACAGCATGTTGCCCCAGCTTGGTGTTTCGGCAGGTACCCCAAAGCCAAGATAACTCAAACCGGATTCGACGACAATCATCGCAGCGAACGTCAAGGTTGCCTGGACAATGATGGTGGAAAGTACATTCGGCAGCAGATGCTTTACGATCACTTTAGCAGGGCTCGACCCAATGGAAATAGCCGCAAGAATGTATTCATTCTCTTTTTCGGCAAGGATCTTACTTCGGACAAGTCGGGCAACCCCACCCCAGCCAAGGACACTGATAACTGCAATCAGTACAGGGACACCGCCCAGCTTACCAAAAAATACGGCGTTCAGTACGATAACAAATACCAACAATGGAAAATTCAATATGAAATCCGTGAATCGCATGAGCATCGAATCAACAATCCCGCCAAAAAACCCTGCCAATGCACCGATCAGTGTACCGAAGCTTATGATCAGCAAGGTGCAGGAGATACCGACAAGCAAGGAAACACGACCACCGTACAGCAGCCTGGTAAACACATCACGTCCACTTTTATCAGTCCCAAACCAATGTTCAGAAGAAGGGGTGAGCGACATCGACCCGATGTTAACCCTGGAGATATCAACCGTAGTGATGTATGGTGCCAGAAAAGAAAGAATAGAAACAGTCAGCAAAAAGAATAGGCTTACCATCGCCAGTTTGTTTCGGATGAACTTTCTACGAGCGACCGCCCATGGGGACATCGACTTTTGGGCTTTTATTTTTGTTATTTGCGAGTCATTTAATGCTTCTGCCATACGAAGCCCTCCTAGTCTACACGTATTCTCGGATCGACGATTCCATATAAGAGGTCAGCGATCATATTTCCGAATAATACGAGGAACGAAAACATCATGGTTAAAGTCATCATTACTGGATAGTCGCGAGTATTAATGGAATCAAGAAATAGCATCCCGATACCAGGGTAAGTGAAGATTGCTTCTGTAATGATTGCTCCGCTTATTAATGTAACGATGTCGAACCCAAGGAAAGTAATTAATGGAATAATCGAGTTTCTGAGAATATGTTTGTTATATATCTGAGATTCTGGTGTACCTTTAGCGCGAGCTGTCCTTACGTAATCCTTGCGGCTGCTCTCGATAATATCGTTCCTCAGGAATTGCGTGTAGCTTGCCGTTCCAAGCGCACCAAGTACGATTGCTGGAAGTATGACATGATGCAGTCTGCTGAGATAGTATGCCAATGTCCCATTTTCCGCAGTGATATCAACAGAGCCGCTAAAAGGGAACCAGCCCAATTGAAAGGAGAAAAAGTAAATAGCGAAGACTCCTGCAATGTAAGAGGGGATGGCCAGCCCTAGGTAGTTGACCCCGCCAATCAGGTTATCTACTGTCGTATAAGGCTTCCGCCCTGCATACATGCCCATGGCGAAAGCAAGGATATATGTAATGACAAGTGAGGTGATTCCTAGAAACAGTGTATTCGGCAAGCGCTCACCAATAAGGTCGGCCACCGGCATTTTATAACGTGTAGATTCTCCGAATTCCCCCTGTATAAAATTAGAGATCCATCTTCCATACTGCACATGGACCGGATCGTTAAGTCCTGCTTTTTCTCTCATGTCTTCCAGGTACTGAGGATCAGTATTATTAGGATCTATTTCCCCACCGAAGGGATCCCCTGGCATAGATAATGCCAGGGAAAACACAACAATGGATATCAGGAGAAGCATCGGGATCATGCCTAAGATTCTACGTAATGTATACTTTAACATGATTATGCTCCTTATCTTTTCAGGTTAATGAAATCACTCCGTTACAAACCACTCATGTGCACTGTTCATGCCAGAAACATCAAGCGTTAAACCGCCGACGCGCTTATTCATACCATAGATTTCCTGAAGCTCGGTGATGAATAACATCGGTAGTTCTTCGTTGACGATCTTCTGCCATTCGACATACAGTTCTTTACGCTTCGCTTCGTCTGTTCCTACGACCTCGACATCAAGAGCGTCCTCAAGGAGCTGATCGCTCTCTTCGTTCACCCAGCGAGGATAGTTCCAAAGCTGGTCAGACTTCCAAAGACCGGATGGGTCTGGATCGGCACCATAGCCCCAGCCGCCAAAGAACGCTTCCATGTTCTCGTTATCTTTTTCAATCATGTCGTAATATTGGTTAACTTCAATCATTTCAAGTGTGGATTTCAAACCGACCTCTTCCCAGTATTGAGTAAGAGCTTTTGCACGCGATTCAAATGTAGGGTTTCCTGTCGCATAGTGGGAGAAGTTGACAACAAATTCATCTCCATTAGGATCCTCTCGGAAACCATCGTCATTTGTATCTACATAACCGGCTTCATCCAAAATTTCTTTTGCTTTTTCCGGATCATATGGGTAAGTATTCAAGTTGTCATTTTCAGCAGCGATCCAGTGAGCGGTAGGGACTGGACGGTTGACGACATCACCATAACCACCAAAGAATGCTTCAATCCATTCCTCACGGTTGATGGCATGCATCATCGCCTGGCGAAGCTCTTTGTTTGCATATTTTTCTTTTTGCTCGACGACTTCTTTCTTGTCATTGTCGAATTTGCCAAGCTTGAATCCGACATAGTAGTAAGAAAGGCCAGGGGCAGTAACTAAGTCGACATTTTCCATCGCCTCAACGTCACCACCGATAGTCGGGTGGACGCTTACAACATCGACTTCTTCATTTTGAAGCGCGCCGGTAACGGCCGTACTGTCAATGACTTTGACAATGATTTTGTCTAAGTTAGGCTTGCCTTGCCAGTAATCTTCATTAGCAACAAGCTCGACAGATTCACCGGAAACGACTTTGTTGACTTTGAATGGACCAGTACCGACCGGTGTACGGCGGACGGGGTCAGATCCCTCCATATCAGCGACTTCAATACCTTCAAATTCTGATTGGTTCATTGGGTATGTCCAAAGATTCAACAAGTTATTAACACGTGCTTTATCAAATGTAATTTTGATTTCATAGTCATTGATTACTTCAAGGCCGGAAATGGAGTCTGCTTCCCCGTTCCGGAAAGCTTCGGCGCCTTCAACGGTTTGGACATTGGTATAGCGAGGTCCTTCATAGTCAGGATGGGCAAGCGTTTCTAAAGAGAATACCCAGTCATGAACGGTCAGCTCATCACCATTGTGCCATTTGACACCTTCCTTGAATTTGAATGTGAAAACTTTGTTATCTTCTGTCTCCCAGTCCGCTATATTAGGGATTGGTTTTAATTCTTCATCATATTCAATCAGGTTATCATCAAACAAATCCAGTACTTCGGCATCCGTCTGAATACCATACCAGTTCCAGTGGAACAGCCCTTCAGGTGCTGCATCCAGTGCATAGACTAACGTCCCGCCCTCTTGTGGTGCGGCTTCTTCACCGCCATCACTTCCTTCTGTTTCTGCAGCTTCTTTGTCATCGCCGTCTGCTGCCCCAGCTTCTTCTTCGCCACTGTTGCAGGCAGCCAGGAACAGAGACATAATCAGCAGCATTGCTGCCACCCAATAAAAAGGTTTCTTCTTTTGCATGTCGTTACCCCCTGTATTATTAGTAAGATGAAAAAGATCAATCAACCAGAATGCATGCGACTTGGCGTCCTGGTTTCACCTCCTTCAATTCTGGTTTAATGGTGGAACATTTATCCACAGCCACCGGACACCTCGTATGGAAAGGGCAGCCAGATGGAGGATTTTCAGGACTTGGGACATCTCCTTTAAGTACAATCCGTTCCTTTTTCTTCTTGGGATCTGGTTCGGGCACAGCTGAAATCAGTGCCTGGGTATAGGGATGAAGCGGCTCTTCATATATCGATTTCTTATCAGCAACTTCTACGATTTGACCGAGGTACATGATTCCGATTTTGTCACTCATATGTTTGACGACACTTAGGTCATGCGCGATGAACAGGTAGGTGAGATCGAAGTCATCCTGCAGTTCATTGAGCAAGTTCAAAACCTGGGACTGTACGGACACATCCAGAGCTGATACTGGCTCGTCCGCAATGATCAGCTTAGGTTTCAGGGCAAGGGCACGTGCAATGCCGATTCGCTGTCGCTGTCCTCCTGAAAATTCATGGGCATATTTATGGTAAGCGTCTTCTGGCAGGCCCACGCGGTTCAGTAGTTCCATCACTTCCTGCTTAATTTCTTTTGATTTTTTTCGGGGATAATAATTTTTTATTGGTTCCGCTACGATATCCCCGACCATCTGCATGGGATTCAAGGAAGCATAGGGGTCCTGGAACACCATCTGAAAATCTTTCCGGTGTTCTCTCAGCCGTCGGCCTCTAATGTTTGTAATGTCTTCCCCTTCGAAGGTGATGCTTCCTCCGGTAGGTTTTAATAACTTAAGAATTGTTCTTCCGGCAGTTGATTTTCCACACCCGGATTCCCCGACAAGCCCGAGGGTTTCTCCTTTTTTTAATTCAAAACTAACGCCGTCTACCGCTTTGACATGCCCGACGGTGCGTTTGAAAAAACCGCCTTTGACAGGGTAGTAGGTTTTCAAGTCTTTTACTGCCAATAAGTTTTTGCGTTCTGATGGAAGATAAGGAGAGTGGTCCTGCTCCTGGAGATCTACAACCTTGCTCATTTTGCTTTCATTCCTTCCTGCTCCCAGCTGGATTCATAAAGCAGGCACTTCACCCCATGCCCCGGGCTGCTTTCTTCTAGTTGTGGTGTAATGGTGCGGCATTCTTCCATTGCCTTTGGGCAGCGATCGACAAATTTGCAGCCCGTTCTTGGCATGTTTTTTAAAGAAGGGACAATTCCTTTAATGGAAGCGAGTACTTCTTCTTCCTGATCCATACGAGGAATGGACTTCATTAACAGTTCGGTATAAGGATGTTTAGGGCATTCGAATAATGTGATCACATCAGCCTGTTCGACGATTTCTCCGGCATACATGACGATTACTTCATGACAGGTTTCAGCAACGACGCCAAGGTCGTGGGTGATCAATATGATGGACATATCATTGGCTGTTTGCAGTTCTTGCAGCAATTCGAGGATTTGTGCCTGGACGGTGACATCTAAAGCGGTGGTAGGTTCATCGGCAATCAATAATTTGGGTTCGCAGGCAATGGCCATGGCAATCATGACACGCTGGCGCATCCCTCCGGAAAGTTGATGGGGATACTCATCGACTACTTTTTCCGGGCGGGAAATCCCTACTCTATCTAGCAGGTGGATGACTTTTCTGCGTGCATCCTGTTTCGAGATATCAAAATGGTTATGTAAAGCCTCCGCTAATTGAAAACCGATGGTGAAAACTGGATTTAATGAGGTCATTGGCTCTTGGAAAATCATGGCAATATCTTTTCCGCGGACTTTATTCATTTCTTTCTCATTTAATTTTTCTAAATGCCGGCCATTGAATTTTATTTCGCCATTGCGGATCTTTCCGATGCCTTTGGGAAGGAGCTGCATCAGAGAGAGGGACATGACACTTTTCCCACAGCCGGATTCTCCTACAACACCAATCACTTGTTTTGGCTTCACGTGGAAACTGATATTATCTACAGCATTATGCCATTCTCCATCAATTTCAAAAGCCGCCTCTAGTCTATCTACTTCAAGTATTGGCAGCTGGGACTGAAAATCTGTAAAGTTCTTCATAAGACACCCCTGTTTAAATTTTCAGTAAATTATTACTATTTGTGTAACATCATATCCAATTAAAATTGGAACGTCAATCCTTTTTTACAATTAGTTTACAAATAGAGGTGGACATAATTATTAATTTATTTAGGTCAAATTATTGATGAATGATTAATCGTGGTTAAGGGTAATAGAAGAAATATAAATAAGTAATTGTTATGTTTATTTCCCGGCTAAGACCGCGATTTTGTAATTCCGCTTCAAACTATTTAATTTAGGAAAGGGTGAAAGTTATGTTGAAAAATTTATTCAAAAAGAATACTGGTGAATTAAAAATTTATGCTCCATTAGAAGGAAAAGTAGTCGATCTGAACGAAGTTCCTGATCCTGTTTTTGCCGAGCGAATGATGGGAGAGGGTGTAGCGATTGAACCAGTCAATGGAGAAGTCGTCAGTCCGGTAGATGGGGAAATCGTCCAGTTGTTCCATACGAACCATGCGGTAGGAATCAAAACGAAATCCGGTGTTGAAGTCCTTGTTCATATTGGATTAGAAACAGTGAGTATGGAGGGAGAGGGATTCGAGGGCCATGTGAAATCCGGAGATAAAGTGAAAACCGGTGATAAATTAATTACGTTTGATATGAATCTTGTACAGGAAAAAGCAAAAAGTACGATAACGCCAATTATTATTACAAATTATAACGATGTCGCTGCAAATATGGAACAGCATACGATGGATAATGCTATTCGCGGAGAAACCGAAATTATGATGCTTCAAATGAAGTAGCAGGCTATCTGGAGAGGGAGATGACGGAGTGAGGATTGAACGTATACTCAATGAGAATATTGTAATTGCCGCAGATAACCAACAGAACAAGATGGTCCTGGGGCAAGACATAGCTCATAAAAAGAAAAGGGGAGATTACCTTAGTTCGGAAGTGGTTGAAATAGTAATTAGTATGGAAGACGATATAAGCCGGTATGAAGGGTTTTTTCACCTGGTGTCAGAAGAAGTCATTCGATTGACGGAAGATATCATTACACATGCTGAAGAATTTCTTCAAACTGATTTAAATGAATCATTGCACATGGAGCTGGCTGATCATCTGGCATTTTTATTAGCCGATCCTCCAAAACATGTGACCATCCAGAATGGTTTAATTGAAGAAATAGATATTCTTTATGCTAAGGAGTATCAGGTGGGACTTCGGGCTGTCAGACTCATTAAAGAGCGCTTTAATCGTGAGCTTCCGGAAAAGGAAGCTGGTCATATTGCTGTTTTCATCCACGGAGGGAGATCCTCTGATTCAAACAATGACCAATCTGTAAAAAAAGCTGCTATTATCCGGGATTTAATTGATATCATTGAACGAGTTTACCAGAGGTACCTGGCCAGGGAGAATGTTGCCTATCAGCATTTAGTCACTCACTTGAACCGAGCGATAGGACGGCGGGAAGAACGACAGGTTGTTGATAAAGACATGTTAGTGATGATTCAGAATAAATATCAAACGGCATACCAGTGCGCCGTCGATATAGCGGCTTACCTATCCGATGAATACTATATTCACTTCCCTTCTGCTGAAGTTGGATATCTTACCCTTCATATTCACCGGGCAGCCAAAGCGTGAGAGTTGTCACTCCTTTACTGTCGTATGTTTATGGTAAAATGAGAACATAATATACCGACAGGAAAGGAAGATAGGCATGGCGAAGGAGCAAAGGAAATCAACAGCTTCCGAGCGGCGTGAAGAGGTTCTGTTCATGTTGAAGAACAGGGAAGATCCCATAACCGGCCGTGAATTAGCCGATAAAATGGAAGTATCCCGCCAGGTAATCGTCGGTGATATATCCTTGCTGAAAGCAAAGGGTGAACCGATTGTAGCAACAAGCCAGGGGTATATCTATATGACGGATAAGGCCGATAGTCCTCCTATTGAACGAACGATAGCTGTAAAGCACACCCCGCAAGAGACAGAGAAGGAACTGACGATCTTAGTCGATCATGGCGTTTTTATAAAAGATGTAACAGTCGAACATCCCGTATATGGAGATTTGACAGCCTCTGTATTGATTTGGAATCGTCGTGATGTCCAAAAGTTCCTGGAAAATATCAAAGAGACAGAAGCCTCTTTTCTTTCAGAGCTTACCGATGGCATTCATCTTCATACGATCGCTGCCGACAGTGAGGAAGCATTGGATGAAGCGTTAGAAGCATTGCAGAGAGAAGGCATCCTATTAAAATCTTGAAGCAAAACCCATTCATAAGAATAGGATAAGGGAAGAGATATACCATTAAAAGGTAATATCTCTTCCTTTGATTTTACTGTGCAGGAAGGAAATATGCTATATTTTATTCAGGCAGTTATAGAAGAAAGGGTGAAGGTGAATGCCAATTTTTGAAGTAGGCCCTTATTTATTTACCATTGTTATTATTATCAACGTATTCCTTGCCTTCGCCATCATCTTCTTGGAAAGACGGGACGCCAGTGCTACATGGGCATGGCTGATGGTACTCCTCTTCATCCCTGTCGGTGGATTCTTGCTTTATTTGATTTTTGGCAGAAGGTTGAGCAAAAAAGAGATATTCACCTGGGATAAAAAAAATCGTTTAGGGCTTTTGACAGCCGTTCAGGACCAGCTTCGTTCCATTGAAGAGGATACATTAAAGCTGGACCATCCCGAATTAGAAGAATTTGAAGACCTCTTTTATTTGCATCTCAAAAATAATGATGCCTTATTAACCAAAGATAATGAAGTGGAAATATTCACCGATGGGCAAGAGAAATTTCATGCCCTGTTAGAAGACATAGAAAGTGCAACCGATCATGTCCATTTGCTTTATTATATATGGCGGGATGATCAGCTTGGCCAAAGGCTATCAGAATTACTTATCAAGAAGATAGAGGAAGGCGTCAAAGTAAGAGTATTATATGATGATATGGGCTCAAGGACATTGAGCAGGAAGTACATCAAACGGATAAAAAAAGCAGGCGGGGAAATGGAAGCATTTTTTCCTGCTCTAATTCCTAAATTAAACATGAAAATCAATTATCGTAACCATCGTAAGCTTGCAATCATTGACGGAAAAATCGGTTATATTGGCGGTTTTAATGTCGGAGATGAATACCTCGGTTACAATCAGAGGTTTGGTTATTGGCGGGATACCCATTTGCGTGTCGAAGGCGGTGCTGTGCATAATATGCAGACGCGGTTCATCCTTGACTGGAATCACGCTTCCCAGAGGGATATCGGGTATGAAGACCGCTATTATCAGGCCGAAGCAAAAGGGGATGTCGCATTGCAAATTGTTTCCAGCGGACCTGATTCAGAATGGGAACAAATCAAGCATGGTTATATCAAAATGATACTTTCGGCAAAGGAATCTATATACATTCAAACTCCTTATTTCATTCCGGATGACAGCCTGTTGGATGCTGTACGGATTGCCACGCTGTCCGGAGTCGATGTCAGAGTCATGATTCCCAAAATGCCGGATCATCCTTTTGTTTATTGGGCGACTTATTCCAATGTGGGGGATTTGCTGGAAGCCGGTGCAAAAATCTATATCTATCAAAAAGGTTTCCTGCATGCGAAGTCGATTGTGGTAGATGATAAGATTGCTTCTGTTGGTACAGCAAATATTGATGTTCGCAGTTTTCGTCTCAATTTTGAAGTGAATGCATTCCTTTACCACCCGGATGTAGCTAAGGAGTTATCTGATTCTTTCCTTGATGATATCGTCGAATCCACCCAATTGACGCTTCGTCTTTATAAGAGCAGGTCAAAATGGATACGTTTCAAGGAATCCATCGCAAGATTATTATCACCAATCCTTTGATTGTTGCTAAGCTCCCTTTTACTGAAGACCCAGTTTCGAAAGAAACTGTTTCCGTTACTGTGTTGAGCCTTTGGAGGTCCGGGAAATCACTCGCTTTCCATGGGCGTACGGTGAGCTTCCTCGGGCTAAAGCCCTGCGGGATCTCACCATGTACTATCCTCCCATTGGACTTTGAAAAAGCTTCTTGAAAGACACCGCACGAAGGAAATGCGTAGCATTTTCGAGGAGTCTCGCAATTTCCCGGACCTCCTTGCATTTGTATGTGTCACGGAAACGCTATAAGTTAGTACGAAAAGCTATAAGACAACAAAAAAGTGCTATGCAATATACAATGAAAAGAATCTTGATTCGGAGGTTTTGTGGGTTCGTTAACCTATATAACAGCTGGGCGGCAGGGAAACGGTGAGACTCCCGTGGGAGTAGGACCCAGACGAGACCCCGCAGGGAGTGAAACGACCGAGGAGGCTCGGCGGTTCCCCCACAGGAAAGAAATGAATGCGTAATCGCCTTGGGAGACACGACACGCATAAGCAGAACATCAAAAGGGAAGTGTTTTTTCTTCCCGTTGATGGACTGCTTATGTCGCGAGTGTCTAGGCGATGAAGCTGAAAAGCGAACCGTTTCCCAGCCGCCCTTACTACTGATTTGGTAACGGACCCAAAGCATCTTGAAATCAAGTCTTCGACTTTTTGGTCTTTTGATTGAATAATTTTCTGAGAAATACAAAAAGAACCTGTGCCTTTTGCTGCTGGAAAAGGTACAGGTTCTCTTTTATATCGTTTAGGGGGGAGGTTGTTTCATACTGTTCTATTGGGAAGACAACTGTAAATCAGATTTAATCTTCTCGCCATTCCGGTAGATCGTCAATTCTACTTCATTGCCTTCCTCTGTTTCTTTATATAGGAATTGACGTAAGTTAACCAGTGACTCTATTTTATTACCCTCAATCTCTGTAATAACATCGCTCTTTTTAAGGCCGGCTTTATCCGCTGGTGACCCTGGCTCGACGCCTCCTACAATGACACCATGCTGAATGTCTCCTGGGAGGTTCAATTGCTCGGTCAGGATATTAGCCGGAATTTGCTTGATGTCCTGTAAGGATACTCCCATATAAGGACGTTTCACTTCACCATTGTTTTCCAAGTCTTTAATGACTGGTTTGGCTACATCCATCGGGATGGAAAATCCTAATCCTTCAATTTCGTTCTGGGCGATTTTCATTGTGTTAATTCCGATGACTTCGCCTTGAAGGTTGATGAGTGCACCGCCGCTATTACCGGGGTTGATGGCCGCATCTGTCTGGATGACTTCCGTCTGCCAGTCGGCTTGTCCATCTTTATTCATATCTACCGGAATGTTACGGTTCACTCCGCTGACGATGCCTTTTGTGGCTGAACCAGCAAATTCCATTCCAAGCGGGTTGCCAATGGCGATGGCTGTCTGCCCTACTTCTACGTCTTTTGCGTCACCTAACTTGGCAACCTGTTTGACATGCTTATCATTTATTTTCAAAACGGCAAGGTCAGTCAATGGGTCACTTCCTTCTAATTCTGCTTTGATTTTCGTACCGTCATTCAATATCACTTCCAGTTGTTCCGCATTTTCAACTACGTGATGGTTGGTGACGATATAGGCGTTACCTTGTTCTTTTTTATAGATGACCCCTGAGCCTGTACCGGAATTTTGAGATACAGGGTTGCTTTGTTTAATGTTTGAGATACCGACGACTGCCCCTCCAGCTTTTTCAACCGCCTGAGTAACCGGCTCTTTCTCTTCGCCGATCTGCAGTTCATTGGCTTGGGCTGTCGGTTCATCGGTATTGATTTGAATGGAGATTCCTTTCCATTGAAATACAGTAGTAACCAGGAATATAGCTGCTATTGCTCCAAAAACGACATAGGCAAAATAAGCACGTTTTTTGGCGCGCCTTTGCCGCTGTTGTTCTGTATCCATATAGGCAGATCTCCTTTGAAAATAGTTTATCTGTTTCCTGAACAATTCTTAGTCTACACTTGAGTTATGGCACGAGATTGGAGAAAATGTGGAATAAATGTGTAAAATAAAAAAGAAATGGAACATCAATTATAGAATTGTGGGAGAATAAGAGCAGACTTAAATGGAGAAGGAGGCTTTTCCATGAAACAAACTATTGGAATAGTGGAAGACGATCCGAACATTCGCGATATTGTCAAAGCTTATTTAGAGAAAGAAGGTTATCACGTAACCGAGATGGAATCTGCGGAAGCGGCCTGGGAATTGTTTCAGCAAGCTCCGCCGGATTTATGGGTGTTGGATATCATGCTGCCTGGAATGGATGGTTACGAATTCTGTAAACAAGTACGTAAGGATTCCCAGGTTCCAATCATCATCATCTCAGCTAAAGATGAGGAAGTGGACAGGATTTTAGGCTTGGAACTGGGAGGCGATGACTATCTGACTAAGCCATTCAGTCCTCGTGAGCTTGTCGCAAGGGTTAAACGGCAGCTGACTAGGTGGGAAGTAATGAATACGAATACTGCCTCAGCGGCCAAAGAGACACTGGAAGTCGGGGAATTATCCCTGTACATGGCAGAACGCAGGGCTGTTTGGAGAGGAGCAGAAGTGGAAGTGACTGCTAAGGAATTCGATATGTTAAAGTTGCTCGCTCAGCATCCGAACCGTGCTTTTTCCAGAGAAGAACTGCTGGTACAAATCTGGGGGGAAGATTACTTTGGCAGTGACCGTGCGGTGGATGACTTAGTGAAACGGCTAAGAAAAAAGCTGGCCGATTTTCCACTGGAAACCGTATGGGGCTATGGCTACCGTCTTAGAAAAGATGGCATCGAATCATGAAGCTTTTGCATCAATTGAATACGGCATTCGCTGTTCTGATCATCATCGTAATGTCGATAACTGCGATTATATTATACTCCTTGATTCTCAATATGTTGATTGTAGATGAAAAACGACAACTGGAAGATAAAGGGGAACTGCTGATCGATTTACTGAACGAAGAAGACAGTCCCGTGAAGGTGAATCAGTTATCGCAGCTGCTTCGAGATAGTGATTTGAGGGTGTTGATGTTCGACCGGGGACAAAGGGAAATCCTGTACTCAAGTCTGCCACCTGAAACTGCCACCCTTTGGGCCAGCCAATACGATGAACAACTGCATGAAGAGGATCTCTGGGAAAGTCAGGGGCAGGACTTTGTTGTTTATGATATAGCATTCACCCCGCAGGCCGATGGCGTTATTTTAGTTTTGGCCACACCGCTTAAAGATTTACAGGCGGTGCAGACGATGTTTGCCTGGCGAATGATTTATGTATTGTTCATTGGGCTTCTGCTCGCGATAGCTATCAGTCATATGCTTAACCGGCGCCTGGTGACACCGCTGATCCGGTTGAAGAAAGAACTGAAAAAAATAGAACATCGTAAATTTCAGGAGCTACAGCCAGTGAAAGCGAGTGGGGAAATCGAAGAAGTGGAGCACAGTATCCGAACGATGGCAGCCGAATTAGAAAATTATATTCGCACGCAAAAGCAGTTTTTTCAAAATGCTTCCCATGAATTGAAGACACCGTTAATGTCCATACAGGGCTATGCAGAAGGGATCCGGGACGGGGTGTTTGAAGGGGAGGCAGCGGATAAAGGACTAAACGTTATGATAAAAGAAACCGAAAGATTGAAGAAAATTGTTAATGAAATGATTTTATTGGCAAAACTGGATAGTGACGAGAACGTGTATCACCCGGAAGAAGTCGATATTCATGAGTTAGTGGAACAGGCGACGGAAGGTCTTTACCCGCTTGCCAGGGAAAAAGGGGTAGAGCTCGTCCACAATCAAAAGGATTCCTATTATTTATCGATTGACCCGGAAAAAGTGATGCAAGCGTTCATTAATATCATTGCCAACGCTATTCGACATGCTACTGCATCAGTAACTATTGTAACTATGCAATCCTCAGATGAAATTATTATTGAAGTACAGGATGATGGGACGGGAATCCCTGAGGACATTCTTCCTCAGCTTTTTGAACGCTTCATCAAAGGAAAAGAAGGAGAAACCGGTTTAGGGTTAGCCATTTCGAGAGCAATTATCGAGCGGAGTGGTGGGAAAATTATTGCACGTAACAATGAAAAGTCAACTGGAGCAACTTTTAGAATAATATTGCCGAAACAACGGTCCAACCGTAACGAGCAATGAAGGAGAGATAGATATGGAAACAAAAGCATGCATTGATTCATTGACAGTAAAGAATTCACACGTTCTGCCGCCAGATACGAATAGTCATGGGACGTTATTCGGAGGCAAATTGATGGCATACATTGATGACGTGGCGGCGATTTCTGCCACCCGTCACTGCCGAAAACCTGTCGTTACTGCGTCGATTGATTCCATCGACTTTTTGGCACCGGTGTTTGAAGGGGATACCATATGTCTCGTCAGCTATGTGACTTGGACGCATAAGACTTCGATGGAGGTTTTTGTGAAAGCTATTACGGAAAACCTGTTGACAGGAGAGCGGAAAGTCTGTACGACCGCTTTTGTCTCGATGGTTGCGGTAGATGAGAATAACCGGCCAACGCCAGTCCCTCCTGTGAAGCCGGAATCCGATGAAGAAAAATTGCTGCATTCCGGGGCACCGGCACGTCATGAACAGAGGAAGGAACGCAGTAAAGAATCAAAACAACTGGCCAAAGAATTCGGAACAGACTTTCCTTGGAAATAGGGGTATAGTGAAAAAGCCAGATGCAGCTAACGCGGCATCTGGCTTTTTCATTGATTAACTGGCTAGGCTTTACGACATGATTTCCATTTCGTAATCGTACGTATTGGAAGTGTTTCTTACGGTGCATAATGACTCCCATTCGTGTGCCGCACCATCGCGCATGGTAATGATCCGGTCAGCAATTGCTCGGGAGTCCTCCCGGTCATGTGTCACGAAAATCGATGTAATGCCTGTTTTTTTGATGATTTGCTTCAATTCTTCTCGAATCTTGATTTGCAAGTCAGCATCCAGGTTACTGAAAGGTTCATCCAATAATAACAGGGAAGGCTCTGGAGCGAGCGCCCGCGCAAGAGCAATCCGCTGCTGCTGGCCGCCGCTCAATTCATGTGGATAGCGCTTCTTAAATTTTTCCATATTGACAAGCTCAAGTACTTCATCGATACGCTTTTTCTTTTCACTGCGGGAATACCCTTTGAGACCGAACTGGATATTTTCTGCAACCGTCATGTGTGGAAATAGCGCATAGTCTTGGAATACCATTCCAATTCCGCGCTTTTCCGGAAGAATAAAGGTACGGTCATCGGTTACGATTTTTCCGCCGATGGAAATGGTACCTTTTGTCGGTGTCTCCAACCCGCTCAGAAGACGTAATACGGTACTCTTACCGCTTCCACTTTCCCCAAGAATAGAGATGATTTCCCCTTGTTCAATCTCAAGGCAGAAGTTATTAATAGTTTTATCCCCTTGGTTTGTATAAGAGAAGCATAAGTCTTTGATTTGAATGTACATATCACTTCGGCTCCTTTTCGAGTACTTGGTGGAAAAGATAAATCGCAATACCACTGATGACAATAATGATGATCGATGCCAAGGATGCTTCATGGATTTGCTCATCGCTGGCATATTGGAATGCTTTTGTTGATAACGTGTCAAAATTGAACGGCCTTAAAATTAAAGTGAGCGGCAGCTCTTTAAGAATATCGATGAATGCCAGGATGAATCCGCTGAATATCGCCCCTTTGATGAGGCGAACATCCACTTTGAAGAAAGTTTTCGTCATGCCCATCCCGAGCATTCGGGAAGCTTCAGTGAATTTATTGCCTACTTTGTCAAAACCCGATTCGATAGAGTTATAGCCTACTGCTAAAAAACGGATAACATAAGCTGAGATTAGCATAAATAGGCTCGTGCTTAAAAACAGGCTGGCTTCCATCCCGAAAGATTCGTAAAACGTGAACAACAGGTTGTCGATATCTATGAATACAGAACTGATACCGACAGCTATGACGGCACCAGGAATCGAGTAACCGAGAATGGTGATTCTTGATGCCGACTTAGAAAGCCAGCTTTTATGCATCCTGGTAAAGTTAGCAATGATGACAGCAAAGATAACAATCATGAAAGCTCCGGTAAAGGCGACTAATAATGAATTCATGATTAATTGAGTGAACACAGGACTGGCGATTTTCTCAAAAGTCAGGAACATCCAGTCCAGGAGCTGGATGAAAGGAATCAAAAAGCCCAGGCTGAATATAAGCAGACTATAGAAGAACACTGTCCAGGCTTTCCACCCGGTGAGTTTGATAGGTGTGAGCGGCTTCACTTTCGCGGTCGTATAACTGTATTTTTTACGGCCTCGTAACACTTTTTCAAAGATTAATATAGCAAAGACAATAAACATCAGGGTAGCTGAGAGTTTAATAGCAGCATTCAAGTCCCCCATGCTGAACCATGTTTGAAAAATCGCTGTACTGAAAGTCGGGACACCAAAGTATTTGACAACCCCATAGTCATTCAACACTTCGAGCAGCACTAAGCTTGCTCCGCCAATGATGGCCCCACGGGAAATCGGGAGGACTACCCGGAAGAAAATCTCAAAGGCATTCCGGCCAAGGAGTCTTGCGTTTTCAATCAGGGAAGAAGATTGATTTGCTAAAAAGGCCCGTGTAATCGTGTAGACATAGGGAAATAAAAATAAAGTGAAAATAAAAATGGAACCAGGAATATTCATGATGTCAAAGTATTTTTGATCCACTCGGATACCATAGTCATTGCGTAATGTCGTCTGGATGATCCCTGTATAATTTAAAATTCCATTATACGTATAAGCCGCAATATAGGGAGGGATCGCCAAAGGCAGGATGAGTCCCCATTTGAAAAAGCCCTTCAACGGAAAATCGTATGCAGAAATCAGCCACGCCAGACTGGTACCGATCAGTATCGTTAAAACTCCGGTAACCACAATAATAATAGAAGTATTTTTTAAGAGTAATGGTAAGATATGTTCTTTGATATGCTCCCAATTATCAGTTGTTTGAGTGAAAAAGCTGATCAGAATCGTCAGGTTAGGCATCAAAATTAGAAGGACGATGACCATACTCAATACTGTCCACATATTCATATAACCTGGGAGCTTTCGGTAAAACTTCAACTGGGACACTTCCTTCTACGCGACGACATTAAGACTTTGGAACATAAACCAATACCCATAATTAACTTATATACATTGGTTTATGTATCATTTTCACTTTTAATGATAACAGTTCTCAATGAAAATGTACATATACATAAGGCCGTACCTTATTTTGGTACGGCCCATGTGTCATGAAATGGTCAAATTATTTCCAACCGACTTCATTCATAATTTTGATAGCTTTTCCATTGTTTTCACCGAGTTCTGTCAGATTAATGTCTTGTTCTTCAAATTCGCCCCAGGATTGAAGTAGTTCAGCAGGCTCTACATCAGGGTTTACTGGATACTCATAATTCGCTTCAGCAAAATCTTTCTGAGCTTTTTCCTGGGAAAGGAATTCCATGAATTTCACGGCATTCTCTTTATTCTTACTGCTTGCAGTCATAGCAACACCGCTGATATTGACATGAGTACCGGTAGTGTCCTGATTAGGGAAAATGACTCCTAAATCCTCTGCGACTTTTACTTCTTCTTCATCTTCAGAGTTCAACATCTGCCCCAGGTAATACGTATTCATGACAGCGACATCACCTTCGCCGGCAGCAATAGCTTTCGCCTGATCACGGTCGCCACCTTTAGGATCACGTGCCATATTATCAACAATTCCCTGAGCCCATTCTTTGGCAGCTTCTTCTCCTTCTGTAGCGATCATGGATGCTAACAAGGACTGGTTGTAAATGTTGTCAGAAGAACGAATCAGGACTTTGCCATTCCACTCGTCTTTCGTAAGGTCTTCATAATTCTTGATATCGTCCTCGTTGACTGTTTCTTTGTTATATACAATAACACGAGCACGTTTGGTCAGGCCAAACCAGTTGCTATCTTCATCACGGAACTTTTCTGGAATATTCTCGTTCAGTGTATCGCTTTCCACTTCTTGAAGGAGATCTTTATCTTTAGCACGGTGCAGACGACCGGCATCAGCTGTGATGAAAAGGTCAGCTTCTGATGCTTTTCCTTCCCGCTCCAGGCGTGCGATCAACTCATCATCTTTACCTTCAATGACATTTACTTTAATGCCTGTTTCTTCTGTAAATTTATCATACAGCTGTTGATCTGTTTCATAGTGACGTCCTGTATAAAGGTTTAGTTCGCCACCGGCTTCAGCATTCTCTTCTGTTCCTTCAGAAGAATTTTCTTCACTCTCTGAAGAATTATCTGCCCCTTCTTCTTCAGAACTTCCACCGCAGGCAGCTAATGCGAAGATGGAAAAAATAAATACAAAACCTAATAAAAACAACTTGCTTTTCTTCATGTCCCTTTCACCTCGTATGTAATTTTTTTGCATTGCTTAAATGATAATGATTTTCAATGTCATCTTCAATTTTACTGAAAATGATTCTCAAGTCAAGTCTAATGGATAACTTTTTTCAGTTTTGTCACAAGTGTTAATGAAAAGAGCGAGAATGTTATAATAGGGGAAGTTTAAAAGGTAGGGTGATAGACATGAGTCTTTTGCAAGTAGAGAATTTAACAAAAACCTATGGGGATAAAACCCTGTTTGACCATATTTCATTTACAATTTCTCAAAACCAGCGGATTGGCTTGATTGGCGTTAATGGTACAGGGAAGTCGACATTGCTGAAAGTACTAGCCGGTCTGGATTCAAAAGAAGCAGGAGAGATGAAGCATGCGAAGGATTTTCGGATTGAATATCTGCATCAGGAACCAAAACTGGATCCGAATTTGAGTGTATTAGAGCAAATTTATTACGGTGATTCCGAAATTATGAAAACGATGCGGGCATACGAACAATCTCTCCAGCATCTTGAAAGGGATCCCGAAAATACCAGGTATCAGGCAGAGTTACTGAAGAACCAGCAGCAAATGGATGAAAATGATGCCTGGGAAGCGAACACCACTGCTAAGACTATCCTGACGAAGCTGGGAATTGATACGTTTGACAAAAAGATCAGCACACTGTCTGGAGGCCAAAAAAAACGGGTCGCTATCGCAAGGGCATTGATTCAGCCTGCCGACCTGTTGATTTTGGATGAGCCTACCAACCATTTAGATAATGAAACGATCGAGTGGCTGGAAGAGCATCTTTCCCAATACCGGGGAGCATTAATAGTCGTCACACATGACCGTTATTTCTTAAACAGAGTGACCAATCTGATTTATGAATTGGACAGGGGCAGCCTTTATATTTATGAGGGAAACTATGAAACCTATTTAGAAAAGAAAGCCGAGCGTGACGAGCAGGAACGGGTTTCCGAGGAAAAGAGACAAAATACGCTTCGGCGGGAATTGGCGTGGTTAAAGCGTGGAGCGAAAGCACGTACAACGAAGCAAAAGGCCCGCAAACAACGGGTAGAATCATTGCAGAACCAGTCTGGTCCAAAGACAGAAGAGCAAATGGATATGGCTATCGGCTCGAACCGCCTTGGCAAGAAAGTCATCGAGCTGGAAAATGTCAGTAAAGGAATGGCACGGAAAACGTTGATTGATGGTTTCAGTTATTTGGTTGTCCCTGAAGAACGGTTGGGTATTATCGGTCCGAATGGAAGCGGTAAGACGACATTACTCAACATCATGTCGCAGCGGATGGAACCCGATACAGGTGAAATAGATGTAGGGGAAACAGTGAAAATCGGCTACTACACCCAGGATCACGAGGAAATCGATGGGAACTTGAAAGTAGTCGAATATATCAAACAAGTAGCCGAAGTGATTACTACTGCGGATGGACAGGAAATAACTGCAGAACAAATGCTGGAACGATTTTTATTTCCAAGATCTCAGCAATGGACCTATATCAGAAAACTGTCAGGGGGAGAGCGCCGCCGATTATATCTGCTGCGTGTACTGATGCAGGAACCGAACGTATTGTTTTTGGACGAGCCTACCAATGACTTGGATACAAAGACATTAAGTATTTTAGAAGACTACCTGGATCATTTTCCTGGGGCTGTAGTAACGGTTTCCCACGATCGCTACTTTCTTGATCGGATAGCGGATCGCCTGATCGCTTTCGAAGGCATGGGACAGATTAAAAAGTTTCATGGCAACTATAGCGAATACCTTGAAGAGAAAAAAGAAGCCGACCGTATAAGGAGTATGGAAAGAAAAGAGCAGACTGAAAAAGAAAAAGCTGCACAGAAACCAGTACGCAAGAAAAGGAAACTTTCTTACCATGAACAAAAAGAATGGGAAGGCATTGAAGATAAAATCGCCGACCTGGAAGGAAGAATGGAAGGGTTACAGGCATCTATTGCGGAAGCAGGCAGCGACCTTGGCAAAGTACAGGAGTTGTACAGGGAACAGGAAAACCTGGAAACGGAATTAGAGCAGGCGATGGAACGATGGGAGGAGTTGTCACTGCTCGTCGAAGAGTTAGAAAACAGCTGAATGTAAAAAATTCCCACAGCTATTGTTGTGGGATATTTTTGTTTATCAAGACAAATTATGGAATAATAAAAATTAGTGAGATCACGAAAATGGAGAGAGGGAGTTACATATGCCAGAACAAAAAATGTTAGAAAAGTATGCCGAATTAGCATTGAAAACAGGTGTTAACCTGCAGAAAAATCAAATGCTGATGGTAAACTCGACCATTGAAGGCGCAGACTTTACCCGTATCGTCGTGAAGAAAGCTTATGAAATGGGTGCAAAAACGGTCCATATCAATTGGTCGGATGATGCCATCACTCGTACTAAATACGAACATGAATCCAAAGAAACACTTTCAGAGGTCCCCCAATGGAAAGTGGATATGTATGACTACTTTGCTGAAGGAGGCGCCGCCATTTTATCTATCCGCTCTACTGATCCTGACTTGCTTCAGGGGATAGATGGAGATAAGATTTCCGCAGCGAATAAAGCAGGGGCACAAGCGATGAAGAACTTCCGTAATTATACGATGAATGACCGCATTCAGTGGTCCATCGTTTCAATCCCAATCACGACCTGGGCACAAAAGATTTTTCCCGAGGCCAATGAAGAAGAGGCAGTGGCCAGCTTGTGGGAGCAAATCTTTACTATTGTAAGGGTCGATAAAGAAGATCCAGTGTCTGCATGGGAAGAACACAACAGCATTCTGGCGCAGGCACGTGAATTTTTGAATCGCAAAAAATATAAAAAGCTTGTTTATAAAGCACCAGGAACAGACTTAGAAGTTGAGCTTCCAGCAGGACATATATGGAAGGGCGGAGCTTCTAAAACTGAAAAAGAAGGTATCCCATTCAATGCAAATATGCCAACAGAAGAAGTGTTTACTGTACCGCATAAATATGGTGTCAACGGCCAGGTTTCCAGTACGAAGCCATTGAACTATGGAGGAAACCTGATTGATGATTTTACATTGACTTTCAAGGATGGAATGGTTGTTGATTATAAAGCAGGACAAGGAGAAGCTACGCTGAAGCATCTTTTGGAGACGGACGAAGGTTCAACCCGTCTTGGCGAGCTGGCACTTGTACCGAATGAATCACCGATTTCTCAATCCGGGCTGATTTTTTATAATACCCTTTATGATGAAAATGCTTCCTGTCATTTGGCGTTAGGTAAAGCATATCCGAACAGCCTGGAGGGTGGTTCTGATATGAATGAAGAAGAACTGGACAAGCACGGTGTCAATGATAGCCTCTCCCATGTCGACTTCATGATGGGATCCGGGGAATTGGATATCGATGGTGTGTTAGAAGACGGAACAACAGAAGCGGTCATGCGAAATGGCAGCTGGGCAATAAAATTCGATTAGTTTTATAACATGCAAATGCCGGATGCCTCAGACATCCGGCATTTGCATTTTTATATGTAGGCTTTAGCCCGAGGAAGCTCACCTTACGCACATGGAAAGCGAGTGATTTCCCGGAACTCCCCACAGTTACTACCGTAACGGAAACAATATATCTTGAAACTGAGTCTTCCATTAAAGGGAGCTTTAATGAAAAAGTAGCAGGTTATTTCAAGCTAGTCTCGAATATCCTTAGTAATGGATGATGATAGTGAAGGGGTGGGAGCGCCATGAAAAGAGCAGCTGTCAGTACAATACTAATGCTTTTAATTTTAATTGCATGTACAAGTGAAGCAGAAGAACCGCAGGAAGTATGGAGCCAGGATGAGACGTTCCAAGTCGATGAAAGGACTTTTTATGGAAAAGAAGGGAAATTTGCCATCGTCAAAGAGAACGGGAATGAAAATGAACCTGCCTTTCCTGCCGGTCCTCAAGGACGTCATTATTCCGTCTATTTCTGGGGCGAATCAGATGAATTGATAGGAAAAACCTATACCCTGACAGCCACTCATGAGGAAGCAGATGAATCGGTTACGCTTTATGAATGGAGGATCAGCGGTAACAATTCCTCAGAAGTCAGTGCCGATGCTTCCAGTGGTGCGAAATTCGGTTTGGATAAAGCCGGATTATGGCTGATGGAAGTAACCGTCGAAGGTGAGGAATTCGCAAGCTTTATCATAGAGGCGAAGTGAAAATCCTGGCTTGTCACCAAGTATTTATGGCGCAAGCTTTAGTAACTTCGTATCCATTAACCCTTTAACAAAAGTGAACTTTATAAAAATTCCCTCCCGCCTGGCGGGAGGGTTTATTTTTTCCGGAGAAACGCTGCAACTTCCTTGTCCACATCTGGATGTTCATGCAAACCGGAATGGGTGGCTTCGATATCTCGTACGATTACTTCGTGGTAGTTGTTCGCTGGTACAACCTCTTGGATACCAAGAGCACTGGATACGCTGACGAGTCCGTCGCCTCCATCGTAATTTTTTTGTTTTACTATAGTATCTGCATTTTCACTCGTATATTTTGCGTCGATAGCGCCAGCGATTGCCAGCACTTTCAGGTGGTTAGGAAATGAGTTTTTATTCCCTGTCAGCCTTGACAATAATTGAGCGTCTGGTCGTAAATCTGTAAGAGCTTCCCCGGAATTGATGTCAAAATACTCTTCCTTATCTATTCCTTTAAACGGGCTTCCCATTACAATCAGCTTCTCAACCGTTGGGAGGGAATTGTTTTTTTGAGTCATGAAGTTCGCAGCAGCCAAGCCACCCATGGAATGGCCGACGAGATTTACCTGCTGTATCCCGTAATCCACTTTCAGTTTATGCATGATTTTCTGCAGCCAAAGTGTCTGATTAGTAAGTGAGGCACGATTGTCGTGAAAGATCACTTGAATAAATGGATGCTGTTCAGCTGAGAATCGTCCTCGCATCATAATCTTCCCTTTAGAAGACACACGCACGGTCATTTCTTTCTCTCCCAATCGGTTATCCTCCAAACGATCCATCATCGTATTAAACGATCCAGGACCACCTTTATACCCATGGATGAACAAAGTCGGAGTGATAGAAGAATTGTCCTGGGAACTCGTATAAGGGGACTTTATAAAAAATATCGAAACCCCTAACGCTATAGAAACAGTAAGAAGTGATAAGAGTTTATGTTTTTTAATCATCTGCTTGAACATATGATGTCCTCCTGGTGCGAACTGCTTTCATTTTAATATACACTGCCCTTATTTTTAAGGGCTCAATCATCTTCTTTAACCAGAAAGTTTCGATTTCCTTGAGGCGGGTAAAGCAAAGATATAATCCCTTGTACAAGGAGTTGTTTGTATATGACTGGTCCGGATAAGCATTTAATGGGCTTTCAGGCTAATCCGAATGAATTTGGTAAATGCAGTAACTGTGGTAAGCTGTTGACCAGCAAACAGGAAGAAAAAGTAAAACTATGCGCAGAGTGTCAGGAACGATTGAATCCTGGAGAGGACCAGGATATTGCTGGTGACTAAGAATAAAATACGAGAGAATGCCTCATCCTTTAAAGGATGAGTTTTTTTGTTTTACAACTTTTATTATAAATGGTATAGTCCGTCATTGTGCTTTATTTTAAATTCAAAGGAGATTATTATGGAAAAAAAGAAATACGGTCGGATAGACTGGCCTGTTTTAATTATAAGTGGAGGAGCTCTGCTTCTTTTTATTTTACTGGCATTTATAGATTTACCTATGGTTTCTGAACTGGTAACGGAAGGGCTTGTTCTTTCTTCGAATTATTTTGGAGCCTTTTGGCAGGTGTTGATGTTGGCTACCTTCTTCGTCGGCCTTTGGCTGGCCTTTTCTAAAAGAGGAAAGGTTAAGATGGGAGGATTAGATAAGCCGGAAATCGGGTTATGGAAATGGTTATCGATCATAATGGCCACTTTGCTTGCAGGAGGCGGAGTATTTTGGGCAGCTGCAGAACCGATGTATCATTTTCTTACTGTTCCTCCGGTTCATGAAGGAATAGAAGCCGGAACCACAGAAGCAATTAACGCAGCATTAGCACAAAGTTTTATGCACTGGGGTTTTCTTGCCTGGGCGATAATAGGTACCATCAGTGCTGTCGTAATGATGTATGGCCACTATCACAAGGGGATGCCGCTAAAGCCGCGAACCCTGTTGTATCCTATTTTCGGTGAAAAGCTCAGGGACAGTTGGTTTGGGACGGTTATTGATGCCTTTTCAGTTATTGCGGTTGCCGCAGGAACGATTGGACCAATCGGCTTCTTAGGAGCGCAGGCAAGTTATGGACTGAACGTGATTTTTGGTATTCCGGATACGTTCGGGACACAGCTATCCATTATTATTGCTGTTGTAACCATATCCACAATCTCAGCAGTCACTGGTTTATACCGGGGGATTCAATGGTTAAGCAGCTTCAATGTCCGGATGGCAGTTGCTTTGATGTTATTTGTACTGTTATTTGGTCCCGGTGGTTTTATTATTGATTACTTTATCTCTTCTTTCGGATTTTACGTACAAGAATTCATTCCGATGAGTACGTTCCGTGCCGATGAAGAATGGCTGTCGTTGTGGACGGTGTTCTTCTGGGGATGGTTTATCGGTTATGGTCCGATGATGGCGATTTTAGTCAGTCGTATTTCTCGAGGCCGGACGATAAGGGAGATTATCCTTGCAATTTCAATTATGGCTCCAGTAATTTCAGCCTTTTGGTTTACCGTGCTTGGCGGTTCGGGTATTTTCTTCGAAATGGAAACAGCAGGCTCTGTATCTGAAGCATTGAATGAAGCAGGAAAGCGAGCTGCCATGTTCGCAATTACGGAGCAGTTCCCACTAAGTGAAATTATTTCTCCGCTTTTCTTGCTGCTGACTATATTATTTGTAGTTACTACAAATGATTCGATGTCCTATACCATATCGATGGCCGTTACAGGAGAGGGGAACCCGCAAAGATGGCTCCGGATTTTCTGGTCTGTAGTCATGGGAACAGTAGCAGCTATCTTGTTATTCATTGGGGAAGGCGGCGTTAGTGCATTACAATCTTTCATTGTTGTGACCGCTGTACCTGTTTCGTTACTATTACTTCCAGTAGTCTGGTTAGCCCCTAAGGTAGCGAATGAAATGGCACGCTATCAAAAATTATGACCTAGAAACCCCAGCATCCAATGATGCTGGGGTTGTTTTACTATTAAATCTGTTTTAACACGGCACGTACGGGACTGCCGTCAGCTTCCGTCATTTTTAAAGGAAAAGCACTAAGCTCGTAAAGCCCAGCCTTTACGTGATCGAGCACGAGCCCTTCAAGAATCAGTACATCATTTTTATACAAGCTATGATGTGCTTTCAATTCTTTGCTTGTTTCCGGGTCGACCGACGGCGTATCGACTCCTACCAGATCAATGCCATTTGTTTTTAAAAATGAACCTAAATCTTCGCCGAGTACGGTATAAGAAGTTGGAAACTCTGTTCGATCCCGCCAGCTCTTCGTTAGCAAAATCAGCTTAGAGATCCCTGATAAATCCGTGTCCTGCAAATCTTTCGCTTCAATCGTTTTTTTGCCGGATACATCAACGACGAGGGCTTTGCCGTGGAATCTCTCCAAAGGTAAGTCTGCAATTTTCAGTCCGGTGGAATCATAATGAAAAGGAGCATCGACATGGGTGCCGGTGTGATTGCTCATTTTGATACTGCCGACATTGACGGATCCTGTTTCTTCCATGGACCAGGTCAGGCTATAGTTATAACGCTCATCCCCCGGCCATGAGGGAGTAGTTACGTCTAGCTTCATCGAAATATCAATGATTTTCAAGATGGGGCCTCCTTTATGCAATAATTCCTCGTTTGTTTTCAAATTTTTTATAGGTTTCCTTATCCATAATCTCTTTTAACCGCATGACCATCTCGTAAATATCTTCATAAGAGACATAAAGGGCGATAGGTGCAAGCCGGATGACGTTAGGCGCACGGAAATCCGGGATAACTTGTTTTTCTTTCAGTGCTTTGCAAATCCTGGCAGCTTCTTCATGTTCGAGGCTGACATGGCCACCCCGGCGCTCTGATTCCCGTGGATTGGCTATCTCAAAGCCGTAACCATCAAGTTCCTGCTCAATAAGCTCCATCATAAAGGAAGTCTGATCGAGGGATTTTTCCCGGATAGAATCGATACCTGCTTCTTTAAAGATCTCCAGGGATCCCAGCAAAGGTGCCGAGCTTAGTATGTGAGGCGTGCCGATTTGATAAGCTCCTGCTGTTTCTGCCGGAGTCAGGGTGTGGTCCATGTCGAACTGTTTATCTTTTCTGGAACTGAACCAGCCGGCAAGACCAGGAGCCTGTCCGAAATGCTTTTCATGGACAAACAGGCCGCCAACGCCTCCTGGGCCGCTGTTCAAATATTTATAAGTGCACCAGACAGCGAAGTCGACACCCCAATCATGAAGCTGATGTGGCAGGGCGCCAATGGAATGTGCCAGATCAAACCCGACGATAATCCTCTTGGCATGTGCGGCTTCGGTGATCCTCTTCATATCAAGCAGCTGACCGCTTCGATATAAAACGGAAGGGAGGAGGAGTAAAGCTGTCTCTTCATTCATTTGCGCAATGATTTCCGCCTCATTCAAGGTGCGGCCGTCGTCGCTGTTTACCTGGATTAAATGGTTTTCAGGATCCAGGCCGTGTAAGCGCAGTTGGCTTTTCAAGGCATAGATATCGGAGGGGAAATTCAAGGTGTCGGCCAGTATTTTGTTTCTCTTATTATCCGGTTTAAAGAAGGTTGCCAGCAGCTGATGAAGGTTCGTTGTAATCGAACCGGTATTGATCACTTCTTCTTTTTTGGCACCGATCAACGGGGCTGTCATTTCCCCAAGCTTTTCAGACATGTAATACCATGGCTGTTCGCCTTCCGTCCAGCCTTCGATGCCGTGCTCCTTCCAGTCTTCCAGGGAAGTGAGCAGTGTTTTTTCCGCTCGCTTTGCTAAAAGTCCCAGCGAGTTTCCATCCATATATAACGTTCCTTCTTTTATGTAAAATTCTTGTTTGAATTGCTTTAGCTGATCTTTTTGGTCTTTATCAATTGCGTGTTGACGGGAAAGTTTGGAATTTTTCATCAAATCGCCTCCTGGCTATATTATAGCCTGTTATTGTTGAGCCTTCCAATAACTAACCGGTCAGCTCTGTAATAATAGGTGCTGGAGATGATAGAATAGGAAGAGCTTCATTTTGATAGATTTAAAAACTTAATGAAGGAAGGGAGCAACCCGATGTGAAAACGCAACTAAACAATAAAGAAATAACTCCTTCCAATGACCCGTGGGAAGCTTATATGGATGTTGAAGCATTCGGAGAAATGACACTATCAAATATTGAATTCACCACAACTACACTTTGTAATATGCGCTGTGCTCATTGCGCTGTAGGTGAAACATTGTCATATAAAGACCCGGAATCTCTTTCTATGGATCTGATTTTGAAACGTCTGGATGAAGTACCTAACTTGCGTACACTTAGTATTACCGGCGGGGAACCGATGATGTCGAGGAAATCAATAAGAAATCATGTGTTGCCGTTATTAAAATATGCTCAAAGCCGTGGGGTGAAAACTCAAATAAATTCTAATTTAACTTTGCCCTACCAGCGTTACGACCCGATCATCCCATTTTTAGATGTTTTACATATTTCCCATAACTGGGGCACTTCAGAAGAATTCGCAGAAACTGGTTTTACACGAATGGATAGAAAACCATCTCTTGAGAAACGAGAATCTTTTTTTGTCCGGATGGTAGAAAATTCACAAAGGTTATCGGAAGCAGGGGTTATGGTATCTGCCGAAACAATGCTGAACAAACGCACGTTTCCTTATTTGGAAAAAATCCATGATCACATCTTAGAGATGGGGTGTGCCCGCCATGAAATCCATCCCATGTACCCGGTTGACTTTGCCAGCAACTTAGAAACCCTTGATTTAAATGAGATGCGTACGGCTATTACAAGACTGCTGGATCACCGGAATGAGAAGGTATGGATGCTATTTGGGACATTGCCTTTTTACGCATGCAGTTCATCTCAGGATGATTTGAATCTACTTCGTCGACTATATGACGAAAAAAATGTCACGGTTAGAAATGATCCAGATGGCAGGTCCAGGTTGAATGTCAATATCTTTACAGGTGAGGTGATTGTGACTGACTTTGGGGATGAACCCCCGTTAGGAAACATTAAAGATACTTCACTGCCTGAAGCTTATTCGCGTTGGATGAAGACAGAAACAGCCAAAAGGTTGAACTGTCATTGTCCGGCAGTTAAATGTCTCGGTCCTAATATCTTAGTGAAAGACACGTATTATAAAACTACTGACTTTCGGAAAAGAAAAGCTTCTATAGAAATGTGAAAAATAATGGGCACTGCGACTATTTAAGCAGTGCCCGTTCTTTTTGCATTAGCTGTCTTCTGTTCCTGTTTCCGCTTCTTCCTCTGTTGGAGGGGAAGTTTTCTTTACATAAATCGATAAGAAGATACCAATAAATGATAATGCTGTGATCACTAGAAATGCTACATTTACACCGTAAATATCAGGGTTAGCAATATCAGGCTTCTGGGAAGCTGTTTGAGCAGTTGTTGTCATCACAGTGACAATAATAGCAGTTCCGATTGATGCAGCGATTTGCCTCATCGTATTATTCATGGCCGCCCCGTGTGGGATCAGCTTTTTCGGAAGCTGGTTGAGTCCGGCTGTAGTCACGGGCATCATCACCATCGACAATCCAAACATACGGATGGCATACATGACGGTTAAATAGACCATTGTCGTTTGGGTGTCCAGGAAGGAAAGGGCAAGGGTAGCACCCGTGATCAGCGTCATCCCTACAATACCAAGCAGGCGGGCGCCGATTCTATCAAAAATCCTTCCTGTAATTGGGGACATGAAGCCTGAAATCAGGGCCCCTGGCAAAAGCACCAGCCCGGATTCCATCGCAGTGAAATCACGCATGTTTTGCATATATAATGGGATCAGTGTTTCTGAACCAATCAGCCCCATGAAGGCGATCATCCCAATGATCGTCGCAATCGTGAACGTGCGTAGTTTGAAGACGCGGAATTCAAGCATTGGATGATGCATTTTCAATTGTCGCGTAATGAATAGCATCAGGGTGATAACACCCACACTTAGCGACGTCATGGTTATGGAACTCTCCCACCCATTGTTGCCAGCACTGGTAAACCCGTATAAAAGGCTTCCGAATCCGATGGAAGACATGACGATGGATGGTATATCGACCCTCGGATACGTAAGCTCGGTAACATTTTTTAAGATGAAATACGCGATAGCAATGATACCCAGTGCCAGTGGAAGCACCAGCCAAAACAATGCCCGCCATGAATAATTTTCCGTGATCCACCCCGATAATGCCGGGCCGATTGCAGGAGCAAAGGAAATGACCAGACCGATATATCCCATCGCAGCTCCACGTCTATTAACAGGGAAAATCAATAGAAAAACGGTTTGCATCAATGGCAGTAATACTCCGGCACCAGCTGACTGGATGACTCTTCCTGCCAGCAGCATTGGAAAGTTCAGGGCAAGACCACCGACGACCGTACCAAATGTAAATACACTCATAGCGGTAAGGAAGAGCTGCCTTGTTGTAAACCTTTCGATTAAAAACGCACTGATTGGAATCATTATTCCATTCACGAGCATAAAAACGGTCGTAAGCCACTGTGCTGAATTGGCTGAGACATTCATTTCGTGCATGATCGGAGGAATCGCCGTAATCATCAATGTTTGGTTAAGAATGGTGATAAACGAACCCGCCAGTAATAATCCTGCCATTAAGACTTTGTTGTAATTCTGATCCGGCATACTGCTTCCTCCTTTTCTATATAAATCAAATGATAGTTTCACAGACTAATTATAAGATTATACTTTTTTTGACAGCGACTGACAAATAAAACGTCCCCAGTCTATTACCCAGTGAAGGAGGTAAATATGTTAATCTAGTGATATTAAAAAAATTCAGATAAGGAGCTTTGTAATGCGAGCTATAACCATAAAAGAACTGGAATCTGATGAAGAAATTCTTCAAGCGTATCCAATTATGAATCAATTACGTACTCATTTGGATAAAGATACCTACATGGAGCTTGTAACAGAAGCTCAGGCCAAAGATAGATATAAATTGTTTGCCTTAGTTGAAGGAGAGGATATAGTAGCAGTCGTAGGTTTTGAACCGATGACTACCCTGTATTACGGCCGATTTGTGTGGGTGTGTGATTTGGTGACAGACAGTAAACAGCGTTCTCGTGGTTATGGTGATGAATTGCTCAGGTTTGTCGAAGGATGGGCAGAGGAGAATGGCTATGAAAGTGTGGCTTTGTCTTCTGGATTAAATAGAAAAGATGCCCACCGCTTTTATGAAGATAAAATGAATTATGACAAAGTAAGCTATGTGTTTAAAAATCGAGAGGATGAAGAACATGAGTGATATACATAACATTTATTGTGTGGGACGTAATTACGTAGCCCACGCAAAGGAATTGAATAATGACGTACCGAGTTCACCGTTGTTATTTTCCAAGCCTAATCGTTCGCTTGTGAAAGCGGATGGTCGGGAAGTTATGCTCCCAGGCGATAAAGGGGAAGTCCATTATGAGGCCGAACTGGTCATTCGTCTTGGGAAAAATTATGAACAAGGCATCCAAGTGGATGACATTGTCGATAGCATGGCGATTGGGCTTGATCTTACTTTGAGAGATGTCCAAAGTGAGCTAAAGAAAAAAGGGCATCCCTGGTTGTTGGCCAAGGGCTTTCCTAACGCAGCAGTAATAGGCGATTTCATTCCGTTTCCTGGAGTAGAAGAGTGTAAGGAAAATGATTTTGTGCTTTTGAAAAATGGTGAACAAGCACAACGAGGAAATACCAAACAGATGATTTTTGATTTACAGACGTTAATTGATTATTGTGGCATGCATCTAGGGGCAGGAGAAGGGGATATCATTTTCACCGGAACACCAGAAGGAGTGGGGCCTATCTCTAATGGTGATCATATAGAGTTTTTATGGGACGGTAAACCTCTTGGACATTGCACATTCAGGTTAGCCTGAGGAGAAGAACCATGCAGATACGACAAATTAAAGCGGCAGATGCTAATAAGTTTAGAAAGCTTGTACAGCAAGTCGAAGCAGAATCAGATTATATGCTATATGAAGCTGGCGAACGGGCGATAAATGTGGAGCAACAGCACGCAATGATCGAATCGATTACAGAGCAGCCCAATGCTGCTATTTTTCTGGCAGAAGAAGAGACAGAGTTGGTCGGGTACTTAATTGCTGTAGGCGGAAAGACGAAACGTACCCGTCACTCCGTGTATCTTGTGATTGGAATCCTTGCTGGTTTCAGAGGGAGAGGGGTAGGAACCCTTCTTTTTCAAACGATGGAAGCATGGGCGGAGGAACAAGGTATCCATCGCCTGGAACTTACGGTAGCCGTACCGAATGAAGGCGGTCTTGGTTTGTATAAGAAATCAGGATTTGAAATTGAAGGTGTGAAACGAAACTCATTATATATCAACCAACGTTATGTTGATGAGTATTTTATGGCCAAGTTATTATAGAGATGTGTGATAAGGGGAGTAATGCCAATGACAAAACCGAAAATAGCAGTTGTTGGGAGCATCAATATGGATCTGACTACTTCTTTTGACCGAATGCCGCACCAGGGAGAAACAGTACTTGGCACGTCATTTGCTACCTACCCTGGCGGAAAAGGTTTCAATCAGGCAGTAGCAGCCGCAAGAGGCGGAGCTGAGGTTTCCATGGTTGGCGCTATTGGGGATGATGCTTTTGGAGAATCTCTGAAAACAATTTTAGCAAAAGAAAAAATAACTACTGCAGGAATTAAAACGATGACAGGAATGGGGACGGGAACGGCGACAATCCTTTTAACCGAGGGGGACAACCGGATTATTGTCGTACCCGGAGCAAATGGCGAAGTGACACCAGAACATGTAGAAGAACAGCGTGATTTGCTTACCGCTAGTGATATTGTTCTGCTACAGTTGGAAATACCGATGGAGTCTGTGAAGAAAGCAGCGGAAATCGCGTTCGAAGCGAATGTACCCATTATGCTGAATCCTGCACCTTCACAGCCGTTAAGCAAAGAGTTGCTGGATAAAATTACATACCTTACGCCGAATGAATCGGAAGCAGCAGATTTAATGACGGATGATGAAAATAGGGAAGCTCTTGAAGAGAAGCTAATTATTACAAAAGGGAAACAAGGGGTGATGTTCTATGAGAAGGGGAGAGCAGTCACTGTCCCAGGGTTCCCGGTCACCCCAGTCGATACAACTGGTGCAGGTGACACCTTCTGTGGCTTGATGAGTACGCGTATCGCTCAAGGATATTCGTTAGAGGAGGCGTGCCAATCTGCTAATGCTGGTGCGGCATTATCTGTGACGAAACCGGGCGCGCAAGGAGGCATGCCGACAGAATCGGAAGTTGTACGGTTTCTGCGCGAACGAGGGAAGTAATTCAGATTTAAACCTCACTTGAACATCCTAAAAAAAGCTTGTATGAGAGACGATTGGTAGAGTTATGAGAAAAAACAAAGCTATATGAGCAAATTTTCAAGAAAAGAGAGACAATTTGGAATTCTGTCAATAAAGTGGACAAAAATAGATCACTCAGCGGGCCACTTTTTCTTCCGCGTGTTTTCTTCCGAAACACTTGGATGCCTCCGCATAAAGGGAAGGATACCAAAACCGATCCTACC